>JBDSKH010000042.1:0-17337 GCA_039917005.1 Pseudolysinimonas sp. | reverse complement strand
GCAAAGGCGGGGCGATCAAGCGGATCACGCAGTACCTCAATCCGCGTCACGCGCGGGTGGTCGCGCTTCCGCAGCCGGACGAGCACGAACTCGGCCAGTGGTACTTCCAGCGGTACATCGCCCGGCTGCCCTCCGCGGGCGAGATCGTGATGTACGACCGCTCCTGGTACAACCGGGCCGGTGTGGAGCGCGTGATGGGTTACTCGACCGACGAGCAGTACCGCCTCTTCCTCGAACAGGCGCCGGTCTTCGAGAAGATGCTGGTCGACGACGGCATCACGCTTCTCAAGTATTGGTTCTCGGTGTCCGACAAGGAGCAGGAGAAGCGGTTCCGGTCGCGCCAGAAAGACCCGATGCGGCGGTGGAAGCTGTCCGAGACCGATCTCGCCTCGATCACCCGCTGGGAGGACTACTCGCGCGCGAAGGATGCCATGTTCGAGGCGACCGACACCGAGCACGCGCGATGGTGGACGATCGAGAGCGACGACAAGCGAGCGGCGCGCCTCAACGTCATCCATCACCTTCTCTCTTCGATCCCCTTCGAAACGAAGCAGCCGGAGAAGATCGAGATCCCGGAGCGACCCACTGCGGATTCGTATGAGCGACCCGATCGCGACGAGTTCCGGTATGTGCCCGACCACGCGGCGAAGCTGCGCTGAGCGATCTGCGCGAGTTCTGGAGGCGTGCTTGCCAGTGAGTAATGTTAGTGACTAACATTACTCCGTGACCAAACGGGATACGACGCGCATTGCCCTGATGGCAGCAGCGCTCGAACTCTTCGAGGAGCGCGGCTACGACGCCACCACCGCGGCGGCGATCGCAGATCGGGCGGGCGTCACCGAGATGACGTTCTTCCGCCACTTCCCGTCGAAGGATGCGGTACTGATTGCCGATCCCTACGACCCGTTGATCGCTGAAGCGATCCGTCGCCAGCCCGCCTCGCTGCCCGCGCTCGCGGCGGCGATCGGCGGTGTCGCGGCCGCATGGACCTCAGCTCCGCCGCCCCTGAGCGGCGAGGTGCGTGAGCGCCTGCGGATCGTCTCGGGCACGCCATCGCTGCGCGGTGCGCTCGCTCGCAACAGCGCACAGACCGAGGCGGCGATCGCCCAGGCTCTGGTCGACCGCGGTACCACGCCCGCCGATGCCCGCATCGCGGCCTCCGCGACGTTGGGGGCGCTCAACGCCGCATTGCTCGACTGGGCGGATGGCGACGAGCCGGACCTCGGTTCGGCGATCGACTCCGCACTCCGGGTGCTCGCCGGAGGTGCGGGATGACCGCCGTGCTCGCTCTCGAGCACGCATCGCGCGCGTTCAAGAACGGTGCGGGCATCTTCGACATCGACCTCGAACTGCAGCCGGGCAAGATCGTGGCACTCGTCGGTCTGAACGGTGCAGGCAAATCCACGCTGATGCGGGTCATGCTCGGGATGCTGCGAGTCCAGAGCGGTCAGGCCCTGCTGAGTGGGCATCCACTTGCATCGGCACCGTCGACCGAGTGGGCGAAGGTCGGACATCTGGTCGAATACCCGCTCGCCTATCCCGAACTCACGGCCCGCCGAAACCTGGAACTGAGTGCGCGGCTGCGTGGGGTCGGCGATGTCGCCGGGGCCGTCAACGCGGTACTCGCCGAGTTCGCGCTCGAGCAGTACGCCACGCGCCGCGTCCGTGCCCTGTCGCTCGGCAACCGTCAGCGCGTCGGCGTCGCGGCGGCGTTGCAGCACGACCCCTCCGTCATCGTGCTCGACGAGCCGACCAACGCCCTCGACCCTGCCGGCGTCATCCGGTTGCGCGAGAGCCTGCTCCGGCGTGCCGGGGACGGCGCTGCCGTCCTGGTGAGCAGCCACCACCTCGACGAGGTGGCGCGCATCGCCGATCGCATCGTGGTCATGAACGCAGGCCGGCTGATCGGCGATCTCGACCCTGACATCCCCGAGATCGAGCGGGCCTTCTTCGAGGCCGTTCGACGCGACGACGAGGAGGCCGACCGATGAGGGCGGCGATCTGGGCCGAGGTCGTGAAGCTCGCGGGTTCGACCGTCGGTCGGGTGGGTTCCGCCGCGATCGTCATCGGGATCTCCGTCATCAGTGGTTCCATGCTCCTCGCCGCTGCGACGACCCATAATCCGCAACTGCTCGCCAAGCTGGGACCTGTCGCGACCGGAGACTGGCACGGCTTCCTGCTCGGCGCGGCGCAGGTCACGGGTGCGGGCGGACTCGGTGGGTTCGCCGTCGTGCTCGCGTGGATGTTCGGCCGCGAATTCGGGGACGGCACCATCTCCGGGCTTTTCGCGCTGCCGATCCGGCGCACGACGATCGCGCTGGCGAAAGTGATCGTCTACGCGTCCTGGGTCGTCGTGATGAGCGTGCTGCTCGCCGTGGTCCTCGTTCTCGTCGGGCTCATCAGCGGTCTCGGCCCGCTGAACCACGAGACCTGGGAGGCGCTTGCGCGTCAGGCGGCCTTGGGGATCATGTCCACGGCGATCACGCTGCCGGTCGCCTGGGCGGCGACGCTGAGCCGCTCCGTCCTCGGCGGGGTCAGCGTCGCCATCGGCCTCGTCGTGGTGGCCCAGGTGTCGGTGCTGGCCGGACTCGGCGGATGGATGCCGCTTGCCGCACCTGCCCTCTGGGCGGTGACGGCCGGCTCAGAGGTGTCGCCGATCCAGCTCTCCCTGCTCATTCCGTTCGCGGGGATCGCCACGGTCCTGACGGCGCTCGCCTGGCGCAGGATGCAACTCGATCGATGACCGGTCTCGACGTATCAGGCGGGGTCGATCGTCTCGAATCGTGACGCGAGCTGCTCATCGCCGTCGACCTGGGTCAGCACCACATCCCCGGCACGAAGCCTTGTGCCGTTGCGCACCGGAATGTTGCGTCCGGCCCGGGTGATGAGGCTGATCCAGTCGTCGTCGCCGGTCGAGATATCGGAGACCGTGTGGCCGTCCGCCGGCGACCCGCTGGCGACGACGTGCCGCCGAAGCCCGTGCGGTTCATCGGCGAAGCGGACGTCGATCGACCACGGCCGCGCCTCCACGGTGCTCATCGGCACCCTGAAGAGGCGGGCGAAGAGCGGTACCAGCCCGCCCTGCAGCAGCACCGATACCAGCACGACGATGAAGACGATCGCGTAGAGGTCGTCCGCGCGCGGAACCCCGGACTCGAGGATGAACAGGCCGAGCAGGATCGGGACCGCTCCCTTGAGGCCCGCCCAGAGGATGAAGGCGCGTTCTCCGCGCGAGAGCCGGATGGGCAGGATCACCAGGCCGACGAAGACCGGCCGCACCACGAAGATCAGCAAGCCGGCAATCGCCAGTCCTGTCAGAAGAAGGTCGGGTCGCAAGACATCCTGAAGCCGGACGCTGAGGCCGAGCAGGATGAACACGGTGATCTCGGCGAGGCTGGCCAGACCCGCGCCGAATCGCCGCACCTCGCGCTTGTAAGGTGCCCGCGCGTCCCCGACGAGGATCCCGGCGATGAAGGCTGCCAGGAATCCGGACCCATGCAGCACCGTGCCGATCGCATACAGGAGCACCGCCGCCGCGACCGTGAACACCGAGGCGAGGGCCTCATCCGGCAGCCGGACCCGGCGGATGACCCAGGCGAGCGCGAGGCCGCCGCCGATGCCCACGACGGCGCCGATGGCGAGCTGGAGGGCGAAGGTGCCGAGCCCCGCGCCCACCGCATCCATCCCGGCTCCGCCGATGCTCAGCAGGGTGAGCATCAGCGCGATCCCGACCGGATCGTTGGCGCCCGATTCCCCCTCGAGGATCGTGCCCGACCGGCCGGAGATCTCTCGCCGGCCGAGCACGTTGAACACGACAGCGGGATCCGTGGGCGAGAGGGCGGCGCCCAGCAACAGAGAGCTCTGCCACTCGAACCCGAACACGAAGTGGGCTGCGACCGCGATCGCCGCCGCGGTCACGGCCGTTCCCGCGATGCCGATCCAGGCGATCGGACCCAGGGCCGCGCGGAACCGCGTCCACCCGATATGCATCCCGCCGTCGAAGAGGATGACGACCAGGGCGATGCTGACGATGCGCTCGTCGATGACGCGGGCCGCATCCGTGAATGGCGGCAGGAAGAGCGCCGCGACGGCGGCGAGCACGAGGAACAGCGCGGGGGTCGGAATGCGGAGCAGCCGGGTGAGCCGGTTCGAGAACACGGCGGCCACCACGACGGCCGCGGCGATCAGCACGTTCAGCCAGAATGCCTCGTTGTCCATCGGCGTGCCCTCTCATGGCGTCGGCGAAATCATCGCCGACCAGGCTTCCCGGCACACCATGCTGCACACCTAATCTAGTCGGCCATGGCCTGGCGACGATGGTTGGAGCGTCGCGGAGTTCAATCGATCGGCGGGCATCCCAGGGCCTGGATCAGGCGCGCCCAGTAGTTGACCTGCGCCGAGGTGGTGGCCAAGACCACGATCTCGCGTTCGGAGAAGAGCTCCGTCAGCCTCGCACCGAATTCGGGCGTGAATGCGAGCGGGGTGTCCGAGCTCTTGCGTGCAAATTCGATCGCCAGAGCCTCCATCGAACTGACTGTGGCCACCGCCGATGGATCGACGCGCCCCTGCACGACACCGAGTTCCGCCTCCGTCATCAGCTTCTCCCAGCCATCCGAGTTCAAGCCCATGCAGAACGGGCAGCCGACCCGGAAGGACACCGCCATGCGCACCATCTTGAGCATCCGCTCGGTGACACGACCGTCGTGGTGTGCAATGAGGCCTTCGAGCACGCCCGAACCGATCGCGGCCCGGGGGTACCACGCGAGCAGCCGAGGCGGAAGAAGATCGTGCCCTGCTCGGCGGCGCACGATCCAGAGCCCGAAGCGAAGACAGAAGGGGATCCGCCGCGGAGGGTCGATGAAGGCACGGCTCATTTCGCGAGCGTAGTGGCAGCCGATGCAGAAGCTACCACCTGCGAATCAGGCGGTGATGAGAAGTCCCGCAACCGAGTCGAGCGAACCGGGGACGAGCGCGTAGTAGGCCCACGTCCCGCGCTTGGATCGAGTGAGGAAGCCAGCGTCCATCAAGATCTTGAGGTGATGCGACACCGTGGGCTGCGAGAGCTCAAGCGGTTCCTGCAAGTCGCAGACGCACGCTTCGTGATCGGCCTGGGAGGCGACGATCGACAGTATGCGCACGCGAGTCGGGTCGCCGAGCGCCTTGAACGTTCGGGCCACCGCTTCGGCATCCGTCGCCGTGATCGTCTCCTTCGAGAGTGGGCTGCAACAGGCTGCGGCCGACACGTCGGTGACGGGCAGGAGTTCGGCGACTGGCATGGCTCCATACTGTCAGAGTCCATCGAAGGTTGTCTATATTGAAGTTTGTCGATGAATGGTGCACACTGGCTTCCATGACCCTCATCGACCTCACCCGTCCGCCCGTCTTCAGTTCTCGGCTCGGCTCCCTGCCGGTCGCCATCATCGGGGCGGGACCCATCGGCCTGGCGGCTGCGGCGAACCTCGTCGAGCGCGGCATCGACTTCGTGATCTACGAGGTGGGTGACTCGATCGCCGACAGCATGCGTCAGTGGGGTCACATCCGACTGTTCTCCCCGTGGAAGCACCTGGTCGACCCGGCGTCCCGGCGACTCCTCGAGGCCGCCGGGTGGACTCACCCCGACATGGACGGCCTTCCCACCGGCGCCGAGATGGTCGATCAGTACCTGATCCCGCTCGCGGAACTTGAGCCGATCGCCTCGCGAATCCGGACCGCTGTCGAGGTCGTGGGCGTCGCTCGCGAGGGCATGGATCGCACCCGCACCTCGAACCGCCTGACCACACCCTTCCTGCTCCGCGTGAGAGAGGGCGCCGAGATCTCCGAGTCCACGGCTCGCGCCGTGATCGACGCGTCCGGCACCTATCGTTCGCCGAACAGCCTCGCCTCCACGGGACTCGAGCCGCTCGGTCTGCCCGAGGTCGCAGACCTCGTCAGCCATGCCCTTCCCGACGTGCTCGGGGGTGAGCGCGTCCGGTTCGCGGGTCGTCACACCACGGTGGTCGGCGCGGGCCACTCGGCCGCGAACACTCTGCTGAACCTCGCGGCGCTTGCCGAGCAGGAACCGGCTACTCGGATCACCTGGGTGATCCGCAACGCCTCGGCGGTTCGGGTGAGCACGTCGGACGACGACGAACTCGCCGCTCGGGCCTCGATCGGCGCTCGTGTGGACGCGCTCGTCGCATCCGGGGCGATCGAGGTGCTGGATCAATTCGAGATCGTGCGCCTGGCCCGGATCGGCGATACCGTTCGGATCGTCGGCTCCCGTGCCGGTGAATTGGTCGACCACGAGACCGACCTCGTCGTGAACGCGACCGGGTTCCGCCCCGACCTCGGCATCCTGCGCGAGGTGCGGCTCGAACTCGACGACATCGTCGAGGCGCCGAAGCGGCTGGCACCGTTGATCGATCCCAACATCCACAGCTGCGGCACGGTCGAGCCTCACGGGTTCGCCGAACTGCAGCAGCCCGAGAACGGGTTCTTCCTCGCCGGGATGAAAAGCTACGGCCGTGCCCCGACATTCCTGCTGGCGACGGGATACGAGCAGGTCCGTTCGATCACCGCGTGGCTCGCCGGAGACATGGCGGCCGCGACCAAGGTCGAGCTCACCCTGCCCGCCACCGGCGTCTGCTCGACTTCGGCAGCAGGCCCAGAGGCCTCCAGCTGCTGCTCGTGATCATCCGAGAGATGCGGGCGGACGACTGGCCGCAGGTCGAAGCGATCTACCGCGAAGGAATCGAGGCGGGCAACGCCACCTTTGAATCCGAACCACCCACCTGGGAGGCGTTCGATTCGGGCAAGGTACCCGAAGCCCGTCTCGTTGCGGTCGACGGCGATGAGATTCTCGGATGGGCTGCGGCGTCGCCGATTTCGAGTCGCGCCGCGTACCGGGGAGTCGTCGAGCACTCGGTCTACGTCAGGGCGGATGCCCAGGGCAGAGGCGTCGGTCGCGAACTCCTCGCGGCCTTCCTGGATGCCGCCGAGGCGGCCGGCTATTGGATGGTGCAGTCGAGCATCTTTCCGGAGAACACCGCCAGCATGCGGCTCCACGAGATCGCAGGCTTTCGAACGGTCGGCAGTCGCACCGCCATCGCTCTCATGACGTACGGGCCTTATGCGGGCGCTTGGCGTGACACCGTGCTCGTCGAGTGGCGCAGCACGAAGAACGGCAAATCCTGACCGTCCTGGTCACAGGAGAGAAGAGGGTGGGCCCGGTGGGGCTCGAACCCACGACCCGCGGATTAAAAGTCCGAACCGGCGTGATTCGACTTAGGTGATGATGGTCGCGAGCCCTTTGTTTTATTGGCTTCGTTGATCATCTGAGACCACCTTGGATGAGATGGTTGTCATTCAAGTGTGGGCAAAATGTGGGCACGAGGCCGTCACACCGTGGTCAATACTCCTGCGACCGAGTCCAGCGAGCCCGGCTGATCAGATCCGCCCTGGGACGTTCAGCTCGTCGAGCAGATTCAAGACGCGCTTTTCGATCTCGTCACGCACGGGCCTGGCCTGTTCGAGCGTCCAGCCAGCAGGGTCCGGGAGCGTCCACTCCTCGTACCGTTTGCCGGGAAAGATCGGGCAGGCATCGCCGCAGCCCATGGTGATGACGGCATCCGCGGCTCGGACGACCTCATCTGTCCAGTGCTTGGGGTACTCGCCACTGATGTCGATGTCGCGCTCGCGCATCGCCGCGATCGCTACCGGGTCGACGACGGTGCCCGGTACGGATCCCCCCGACCAACCGACGGCGGCATCCCCGGCGTAGTGCTGGAAGAACCCGAGAGCCATCTGGGAGCGTCCCGCGTTGTGCACGCAGAGGAACAGCACGGTCGGCAGCCCATCGACCTCCAGACCTTCCACGCGTGCAAGAGCCCGGAGGCGCTGGCGAGCGAACTTCTCGGTGAGCAGCGGGAGGTAGTTGGGAACGGTCGCTGCGGCGGCGAGATCGTCGTACGACGTCCGCACGAATCGTTCGACGATCTCGAGTCCAAAGAGGTTGTCGAACTCGCGAGCGAGACGGGCTATCGATGTCCCGAGCGCCGACTCCTGGTCGATGGTGACGTGAGCTCTCGAAGCTGCGGGCATCGTTTGTCCTTTTCGTCAGGCTGCCGCGACGCGCGGAGCGAGGTCAGTTATACGGGCGGCGATCTGCTCGAAGGCGCTCTCAAAAGCAGCCTCGGTTCCGAGCCTTACGGGGTCGGGAATCGACCAGTGGAGCGTTGCGGCGGTATCGGGCTCTTCGTGCGCGTTATCGCACACGGTCACGACGAAGTCGCCGGCCATCAGCACATCCGCCAGTTGCTGGGGGTGCTTCCCTCGCAGGCTCAGACCATGTCGCTTCGCAGTCTCAACGGCACCCGGTTCGATTCGGTCCGCGGGATGCGTACCACCAGAAGCCACCGGGATGCTGCTCGCGCGACTCCACAACGCGGCCGCGAGCTGCGACCTCGCCGAGTTCCCGGTGCAGACGAACACAACGCGATGCGCTTCGATCGGTTGCGTCGCGCCGAGGTCGCTGAGGGCGGAGCGATCGAGTCGCACGTAGCTGCGTCGCTTGTCGGCTTCGGATCGGTCGCGTGTTATCAGCCCCGCACGCTCAAGGGTGTTGAGGTGGTGAGCGAGCAGATTCGACGGCAACTGAAGCCGCGTCTGCAACTCGCTGGGTGACCAATCGCCCAGGCTCAGCAGGTCGACAATGCGAAGACGCACAGGCTCGGCCAGGGCCGCGTGACGGGCGGCCCACTCCTCGATACTTCTCTCACTGTTCATTGACTCAATCTTGACTGAGATAATCTGAGGCGTCAAGATGGACAGCAAGATGACAACCAACCACGCATTCGCACCGCACCTCCTCTGGCGCCGTCTGCTCGCCGAGTTCATCGGCACCGGGCTGCTCGTTGCGATCGTGGTCGGATCCGGAATCATGGCGTCGCGATTGTCGCCTGAGGACATCGGCCTTCAACTCCTCGAGAACAGCACCGCAACGGCGCTTGGTCTTGCCGTCTTGATCCTCGTACTTGGTCCCGTCTCGGGTTCGCACTTCAATCCGGTGGTGTCACTGGTCGACGCGATCGCCGGGCGCGGGCCTTCCCGCCTCGGGTACGCGCAACTCGTCGGCTACGTGCTCGCACAGATCGCGGGCGCGGTCGGCGGTGCGTTGCTCGCCAACGTGATGTTCGGGGTCGGGCCGGCCATCGCATCCACCGATCGCGTCGACGTCGGCACCATCATCGGCGAGGTAGTCGCGACTGCCGGGCTGCTGCTCGTGATACTCGGCCTATCGCGCTCGAATCGGCCCGCGGTGATCGCGGTGTCGATCGGCGCGTACATCGGTACCGCGTATTGGTTCACCAGCTCGACCTCGTTCGCGAACCCGGCTGTGACGATCGGGCGAATCATCTCTGACACGTTCGCGGGGATCGCGCCGGCGTCAGCCTGGGTCTTCATCGCCGCCCAACTCGTCGGCGGCGCGATCGGGCTCGGCATCGCGACAGCCCTATTCCCCAGAGTGCCTCAGACCGCGGCCGAACTTCTCGTGCCCACCACACCACAGAATGGAAAATCATGACCGACAAGCCCGTCGTCCTCTTCGTCTGCATCCACAATGCGGGCCGCTCCCAAATGGCCGCCGGCTACATGAAGTCGCTCTCCGGTGGGGAGGTCGAGGTCCGCTCGGGCGGCTCCGAGCCGGGCAACGAGATCAACCCGATCGCCATCGCGGCGATGGCCGAGGAAGGGATCGACATCTCGCAGGGAGTTCCGCAGTTGATGACGACCGAGCAGGTCCGCGACTCCGACGTCGTCATCACGATGGGGTGCGGCGATGTTTGCCCGATCTTCCCCGGCAAGCGCTACAAGGACTGGGAACTCGACGACCCGAAGGGCAAGACGATCGAGCAGGTACGACCGATCCGCGACGACATCAAGTCGCGCGTCGAGGCGCTGCTCGCTGAACTGCACGCGGCAACGTAGTCAACAGCCAGCATGCAAAATGTGGCAAACCGTGGGCATGACCATTCCAGCGAGACCGAGATGGTCCGAAAAGCCCAGTGAACAAAGGGAGGAAGAGAGT
Source organism: Pseudolysinimonas sp. (assembly GCA_039917005.1). Taxonomy (GTDB): domain Bacteria; phylum Actinomycetota; class Actinomycetes; order Actinomycetales; family Microbacteriaceae; genus JBDSKH01. The sequence continues at coordinate 7,271 of JBDSKH010000042.1, read as the reverse complement.
GGGCCCGGTGGGGCTCGAACCCACGACCCGCGGATTAAAAGTCCGATGCTCTGCCAGCTGAGCTACAGGCCCGTGCATCCAGCGTACCGGGGCGCGGGACATCGCGCGTCGGCGTACCGTTTACGCATGGCCGAGTTCAACAAGCCCGCTCTTTTCGGCGGAAACGAGTTCGAGGCCTTCCGTGGCGGGGAGGATCCGGCTGCCGTACTGCGCTCCGCGCACGAGAGCGCCCGCATGCTGGTGGCTCGCGCACGGGACACCGACGACCCGGCCGTCGTCGATCGCCTCGTCACCTACACCGACGAGCATGGCCTCGATGCGCTCGCCGAGCTCTGGGCGCGCTCCAGCCCGCACAGCCTGCCCGGCGCGCTCTGGCGCATCTACCTCGTGCGCGTGCTGATCCGGCAGGATCCGGATGGTGTCGCCCTGCTCTATCAGCGCGGCACCGAAGTGCTGAGCACGATCGATCCGGTCGTAGCCGGCACTCCGCTGCCCGCCGGACCGCAGGAGGTCAGCGATCTGGCCGACCGCATCCTGCGCGGCGCCTTCGAGGGCGACTTCGCGATTGCGCTCGAACGCGCCGCCGCGTTCTGCCGGGTCACGGCCGCGGGTGCATTGAGCGTCGCCGACGATCAGGATGCGGCGAGCCCGGAGCGCGCGACCGAGTTGACCACCCGCGCGCAGCGCCTGATCACCACGGCCGACGAGTTGATGGCCTGCGCCCGCATGTCGCGCGACGACACGCTCGACTGAGCACGGCATCCTGAACTCATGGACGTCTTCATCCACTGGGCCGCCTTCGCCGGCGCCTGGCTGCTCGTGGGGGGACCGCTGTTCCAGGCGGCGGTCGAGCTGAGCGAAGAGGAGTTCGACAACTCGCAGTTCGACGAGATCGCGACGCGCGTCGAGGCTCCGCCGCACATCTCCGGATGGTGGTGGCTGCTGCCGCCGGTCGCGTACTACCGCAGTCGCAAGCGTTCCAATGCGCACCGCCGGGCGATGATGAAGGAGCTGCACCCCGATCAGCGCCAGCAGATGGTCGGCCTCATGAACAAGGCGACCGGATGGTTCACGGTCGCCGGCGGCGCGTTCCTGATCGCCCTGAAGGAGACGTGGGAGCTCACCGAGCTCTACGAGCTTCCGGTCGCGGTGTACTGGGTCGCGGTCGTGGTGCTTCTGGTCGCGGCGATCTCGAATACGGCGGTACGGATGTCGCGCGCTGATGCGATCGTCCATGTGGACGATCCCAACTACGAGGCGACGAAGCGCGCCGGCCGGGCTCGCGCGACAGCGCAGCGTCGCAAGCGGCAGGGCAACCCGGCTCGCCCGCAGCGAACGCAGAAGCCTTCACCAGCCGACGACGCGTAAACTGTTCCGGCCGGGCCGCAGTAACCCCGGGCTCCAATTTTCGCCGCTTCGAGCGGCCTTCCGCCGAGAGGCGTTTCTGCGGCCTGGCGCTTCTACGGCTGAGAATGATCCCCGAGGAGAGCGTCCAGGTCGACGCCCATCGCACGAAGTTTCTCCTTCTGCTCCGGCGTTATCTTCGACACGTCGCCGACGACCTTCACCGTCGCTCCGGCACCGATGCCCAGCGGATTGCCCACGAACCCCGGTCCGGCCGCCTGCATGGCCGTCGGGCGCTCGCCCCGACGCTCGGCAGCGATGCGCTCTGCCTCGGCGCGCGCCGCGCTGCGGGAGTCGACGGTCTCGTCCCAGAGGATCTCGACCTCCTGCGGGTTCGACTTCTCGATTAAGGCGGGAAGCAGTGTTCCCGGCTGTGGCCAGTGCTGCCGGTGGACGACGGCGTTGAGCGAGACGGCCGTGGCGGGAATGCCGGGCGCTTCGACGACGAGTTCGAGGTGGCAGTTCTGGTACAGCGCCCTGCCGTAGTAGCCGCTCGCGGCGATCACCTGCGCCGTGCCGCGCACGCCATCGTCGACGCGCGCCGGGTTAATCAGGCCGTTGATCCCGGAGGCGATCTCATCGAAGAATCCCATGGCCGCAGGATACCCGGGCGAGCGCGACCAATCCCGTTCCACGGGTGCCCCGAACCAGTGACATGACCCGGACGACGACCTCCCGAATCACCCTCGCGGGTGTACTCGGCCTGTCGGCTCTCGTCTTTCTGCTCTCGGGATGCGCAGGTTCTCATCCATCCCAGATGCCGCCTTCCGGGGAAAGCGCGACGACGGAGCCGGCAGACCCGGGTATGAACGGGATGGACATGGGCGGCGACTACGACGTCGAGGCCATCTCGATCAAGTTCGCTCCGGATACGATCACGGTCGCCGCCGGAACCACCGTGAGGTGGGTGAACGGCGAGCCCATCACCCACACCATCACCTCCGGTGCGTGGGCCGATGTGGATCCCGACACCGGCATCCGCGGCACCGAGACCCCCGACGGCCTCTTCGACGTGACGCTCGCCCCGAAGGGCGAAGACGGTGACAGCTTCGAGTTCACCTACACCCAACCCGGCACGTACCCCTACTACTGCGACATCCACCTCGGCATGAACGCCGTCGTGATCGTCGAATAGAGCCCCACGAACCACCTGTGCATCTGGGAAGAACGCACCAACTGACAAGAAAGAGACATCACAGATGCGCAAGTTCACCGCATTCGCTGCGCTCGGTATCGCCGCTGCGCTCGCCCTCACGGGCTGCACCACGTCCGGCGCCGAGGAGGGGGCCTCTGACGAGACCGCCGCCGTCGACACCGTCAACAGCGATGGATCCGGCCTGCGTGCCGCGGTCCAGGCTGCTCTTTACGACCACGTCTACCTGGCAGGAGCCGCCATCAATCAGGCCCTGGCCGATGGTGGCGATCTCACCGCCCCGAAGACTGCTGCCGCTGTGCAGGCGCTCGACGACAACTCCGTCGCCGTCGCCGGCCTCATCGGCTCGGTCTACCCGGACGCGGAGCAGCCGTTCCTCGACTCGTGGCGCTCGCACATCCCGTTCTTCGTCGACTACACGCTCGGCAAGGTGACGAACGACCAGACGAAGGTCGACAAGGCCGTCTCCGACCTCGGCGCCTACGCCGTATCGTTCGGCGAGCTGATCCACTCGGTGGTTCCCGAGCTGCCGGCCGAGGCCGTGCAGGCGGAGCTCGAGATGCACGCGACAACGCTGCTCGCAGCGATCGATGCGGACATCGCGGGTGACCCCGAGTACTACAGCCTGCTGCAGGAGGCCGCGTCGCACATGCAGATGACCGCGACCGCTCTGGCCGGTGGCATCGCCGCCAACAAGGGCATCGAGTAGCACCAGCATCACCCGGCACGGGGGTCGCGGAAGCGCGCACAGCGCCAATCCATCGCGGCCCCCGTTCCGAACTCCCTGCAACCCGAACCGCCGAAAGGCCATGTGACATGCTTCAGGTTGTGACTCGGAATCTCGATGAGGATGTGGACGGAACGACGCCCACCATCACGAGCGAGGACCTCCTGGGACGCGTCGCGCAGGGTGACCAGCAAGCTTTCGCAGAGCTCTACGACCGCACGGCATCGCGGGTTTTCGGACTCGTCAAGCGCCTGCTGCGCGATCATGCGCAGTCCGAGGAAGTGACGCAGGAGATCTTCCTCGAGATCTGGCAGACCGCGACCCGGTACGACTCGGGCAGGGGCGGGGCGATGGCCTGGATGCTCACCATGACGCACCGCAGGGCCGTCGACAGGGTCAGAGCATCACAGTCCAGCCGGGACCGCGACACACGAATCGGCATCCGGGATTTCGCCCCCGAGTTCGACTCGGTGGCCGAGAACGTGGAAATTCAGATCGAGAGCGAAAGGGTGAAGGAAGCCATGAAGCGTTTGACCGAACTGCAGCGCCAGGCGGTCTCCCTCGCCTACTTCGGTGGCTACAGCCATAGCGAGGTCTCGCAGATGCTGAAGGTGCCGATCGGCACCGTGAAGACCCGCCTGCGCGACGGCATGATCCGCCTACGCGACGAACTGGGGGTGGGATCATGACCCGCGACGAGCTGATGACCGCCGCCGGCGCCTATGCGCTCGGCGCGCTCGCCGAGCCGGAGAAGTCGGAGTTCGAGGCCCTCATGGCTGAGTCCGAGCAGCTGCGTGCCGAGGTGACCGAGCTGATGGATACCGCGGTCGAGCTCGGCCTTTCCGTCGCGCCGGTCGACCCCCCGTCCGCGATGCGCGACAGTATCCTGGCCTCGATCGCGACCACCCCCCAACTTGCCTCCGAGAGCCGGTCGAGTAGCGAGCGAAGCGAGCGTGTCGAGACCCCGCGCCCCGCAACCCCCGCAGAGTTCAAGGCTCGCTCCCGCTGGCGCACGCCGCTGGCCCGCCTCGGCGCCGTCGCAGCTGCCATCGCGCTCGTCGCAGGCCTCGGCGTCACGCTGCGGTTCGGCATCCAGGTGCAGAACGAAATGGCGACCGTGTCGCAGATCAACGAGATCCAGGCGGCCGATGACTATCAGCGCGTCGTCGTCGACCTTGAGGACGGTGCGTCCGTCACCGCGGTCTGGTCGTCCGAGCTGCATCGCGCGGCGCTCATGGTCGACGGCTGGAGAGATCTCCCGCCGGGCAGCACGTATGAGCTCTGGTACATGGACGCGGAGGGTGCCGCCACCCCGGCGGGCACCTTCGATGTCGATGGCGAGGGTTCGCGGAACGTCGTGCTCGCCGGTGCCATGAGCGCCGGCGACGCCATCGGCGTGACGGTCGAGCCCGCAGGCGGATCGAAGACACCGTCCGACGAGGTCGTCGTCGTGATGACGACCGCCTGATCATCCTGACGGCGGTTTGGACACGCCGCTTCGCGGCGACTCAACCAGCGTGATCAGATCAGGCCTGGCCGCCGCCGAGCGCGTCGACGTCGACGCCCATCGCCTTGAGCTTCTCCTTCTGTTCGGGAGTGAGCTTCGAGACATCACCGACGATGTTCACAGTGGTACCGGGGGCGCCGGCCACGAGGGTACCGACGGCCGCGGCACCTGCCGCCGCCTCGGGGGCCTCGTCCCACAGGATCTTCACCAGCTGGGGATTGGTGCGCTCGATGAGCGCGGGCAGGACCGCACCGGGAACCGGCCACTTCTGCTGATGCACGAGTCCCTTGATCGTGACCGCCGTGGCCGGAATGCCGGGCGCCTCGACCTCGGCCTGGATGTGGCAATTCTGATAGACGCCGCCGCCGAAGGTGGGGTCGTTGTCGTAACTGCTCGCTGAGGTCACCCGTGCGGTTCCGCGCACGCCGTCGGTGATCTCCGTGTTGAAAAGCGCGCCGTTGACTCCGGCGGCGAGTTTGTCGAAGAATCCCATGCGGCGTGGTACCGAGGGTCTCGGTGGAGCGAAAGGATCAGCCGAACTTGCCCGAGACGTAGTCCTCGGTCGCCTGCACGCTCGGCCGCGAGAACATCGTGATGGTGTCGTCGTATTCGATGAGCTTGCCCGGCTTGCCGGTTCCGGCGATGTTGAAGAACGCCGTGCGGTCGCTGACCCGCGACGCCTGCTGCATGTTGTGCGTCACGATCACGATCGTGTAGTCCTGCTTCATCTCCTCGATGAGGTCCTCGATCGCGAGCGTCGAGATCGGGTCGAGGGCCGAACACGGCTCGTCCATCAGGATGACGTCGGGCGCTACCGCGATGGCCCGCGCGATGCAGAGGCGCTGCTGCTGCCCACCAGAGAGGCTTGAACCGGGCTTGTCGAGACGGTCCTTCACCTCGTTCCAGAGGTTGGCGCCCTTCAGCGACTTCTCGGTGAGGTCGTCGGCATCGCCCTTGGTGATCTTGCGGTTGTTGAGCTTGACGCCGGCGAGCACGTTCTCCTTGATCGACATCGTCGGGAACGGGTTCGGGCGCTGGAACACCATCCCGACCTGGCGCCGCACGAGCACCGGGTCGACGCCGGGACCGTAGAGGTCGTTGCCGTCGAGCAGCACCTCACCGTCGACTCGGGCCCCGGGGATGACCTCGTGCATGCGGTTGAGCGTTCGGATGAACGTCGACTTGCCGCATCCGGACGGCCCGATGAGCGCCGTGACGGTGCGGGGTTCGATGTTCAGCGACACGCCTTCGACGGCCATGAAGCTGCCGTAGTAGACGTCGAGATCGCGGACTTCGATGCGCTTGGACACTGTTTCGCTTTCGGATTCGGTCGGGCGTCAGCGGGGCAGCTTCGGCGAGAAGAAGTAGGAGACGACGCGCGCGATGATGTTCAGCACGGCGACGATCAGGATGAGGGTGAGCGCCCCTGCCCACGCCCGCTCGATGTAGAACTGGGCATCCGACCCCGGGCTGACGTACTGGTTGTAGACGAAGACGGGCAGGCTCATCATGCGCTCGGCGAACGGATTGTAGTTCATGCTCGCGGTGAAACCGGCGACGATGAGCAGTGGTGCGGTCTCGCCGATGACGCGCGAGATCGAGAGCATGACGCCGGTCGTGATACCGGCGAGCGACGTGGGCAGCACGATCCGCACGATGGTCAGCCACTTGGGCACGCCGAGGGCGTACGACGCCTCGCGCAATTCGTTCGGCACGAGCTTGAGGATCTCCTCGCTCGATCGCACGACCACCGGGATCATCAGGATCGACAGGGCGACGGATCCGGCGAAGCCCATCTTGACGCCCTCGCCCAGGAAGATGACGAAGAGGGCGTAGGTCGCGAGGCCCGCGACGATCGAGGGGATGCCGGTCATGACATCCACCAGGAAGGTGATGCCGCGCGCGAGGCGACCGGTGCCGTACTCGACGAGGTAGATCGCCGTCATCAGGCCGACCGGGACGGAGATGACGGCGGCGAGCCCGGTGATGATGAGCGTGCCGACGATGGCGTGCAGAGCGCCGCCGCCCTCGCCCACGACGTTGCGCATGGAGCTGTTGAGGAAGGCGCCGTTGAGCATGGTGCCAAAGCCGTTCTGCAGCACCGTCACGAGCAGCCAGACCAACGGGATCAGAGCGAGCACGAAGGCCGATACGACGAGCGAGGTCACGAACCGGTCGGTCGCCTGCCGGCGGCCCTCGACCAGCAGCGCGATCCCGAAATTCACCGCGATGAAGCAGACGACGCCCAGGACGACAGCGCCGATCCAGTTCACGTCCTCCGTCAGGCCGGCGCTCTGCATGATGTACGAGCCGATGACGAAGACGGCGAGGCTCGATGCGAGGATCGTCCACGGCGCGGCCCTCGGCAGCTTGCCGGCCGTGAGGGCGTTGGCGATCGGGGCGGCGGTCGTCGTCGTCATCAGTTCGCTCCAGAGAATGCCTTGCGGCGATCGACGACGCCTCGGGCGACCGAGTTCACG
>JBDSKH010000041.1:0-7128 GCA_039917005.1 Pseudolysinimonas sp. | reverse complement strand
AGGAACTCGACGTCATGCTCACCCAGATCGTCGACCGGCTCGCCCGCCGTCTGCGTGACGGCGACCGGACCTGCCGCACCGTCGTGCTGCGCCTCCGATTCGGCGACTTCGCGAAGGCCACTCGATCGCACACCATCGGCATGCCGACCGACCGCACCGCCTTGCTCCTCACCGTCGCCCAAGGGTTGCTCGCCGCCGCTCAACCGGAGATCTCGGAGCGGGGCATCACGCTCATCGGTATATCGCTGTCGCACCTCCGTCGCGCAGGCGACCTGCAACTGGAACTGCCGATCGACTGGGGTGACGGCGCACGGCTCGACACGGTTCTCGACGCCGTACGCGATCGGTACGGCGCGGGATCGGTGGCACGCGCCGCGCAACTCGGCCGCGATCCGGGCTGGTCGACACCGGTGCTGCCAGAGCACGAATGACGTTCGCCACGGATGCTCAGGCGCTCGCTATCGTCTGTGCCGCCGCGAAGTCTCGGGCGTCGTCGAGGCCGGCGGCGACGGGCTGCACGACCAGCCGCTCCACAACCTCCTGTGTCGCGGTGGCCAGTCGCCGGCGAGTCCGTCGCCGCCGCGAAGCCGCGGTCAGCGCTCCGAACACGGCCGCGAGGAGTCCGAGCAGGATGCCGAGGAGAACAGCGCCCACGATCAACAGCGTCGGCACCGCCCAGCCCTGCACCTGCGGGATCTCGATCCGCGGAAGTCCCCAGGTCGGCAGCAATGCCGCCGCGAGCAACCACCCCGCACCGGCAAGTCCGGCAAGCACGGCGACCCATTGCACGACGGTGAAGATCGGCCACCACCACGAGCCGCGCGCAGGCAGCGGGGTGCTCGCAGTCGCCAGGTCCACGGCATCCGGAAGCGCGTCGAGCGCGCCCTCGGCCCGGCCTCGGATGCCGCCGCGCCACGCGGGAGCCAAGCCTTCGGATGCGGTGTCGGCGAAGCCGCGAACTGCGAGCGAGAGCCGCGCTCGAGCTGCTGAACTCATGGGCGGCATGCTCGTACGGTGAACCGCCGGGTCGCGCCCCTTGCTCCGCGCGCCGAGTCCGAGTCGCGTCAGCGGATCGGCTCGCAACCGAGAGATCCACGACACGAGCGGCCAGCCGGTCGCCTGCGCGGAGCGCTTGCGATACGAACCCGCGACAGCGGCCGCGACCACATCGGCTCCGGCCGCGACCGCCACATCCTCACGCAGTCGTCCGAGTGCCCGCGCGTCGATCCGCGAGGCGGTGCCGGGCTGGGGCATCCGGGATGCAAGAGTCGCGAGGTCAGCCGAGAGGCGCGCGTCGCGTGTGCTCCGCGCCGCAGCGAGATCGCCGAGCGCGGTGCGAAGTTCGGGGATGCCGTCACCGGTCATGGCGCTCACCGGGATGACCTTCACCTTCGGAAGGCCATCCCGATCGGCGATCTCCCGCAGGGACCGCACCACCTTCGGCACATCGGTGGAGGCGAGCAGGTCGACCTGATTCAACACGAGCAGCGTCACCTCGGCATGCCGTGCGTGCGGCGCGATGAACTGTGCGTGGAGGACGTCGTCAGCGTATTTCTGGGGATCGACCACCCACACCAGCGCATCGACCTGGCCGGCGAGGCGCTCGGCGATGGCCCGGTTGCCCGGCTCGACCGAATCGAAGTCGGGCAAGTCGAGCAGCACGAGTTGGCTCGCGCGCGGGTCGATGGGTGAGTCGCGGACGATGCGCTCGCGTACGTCTAACCAATCGAGGAGGTCGACGGCGCCGTCTGGCTCCCACGTGACGGCGAGCGCCTGCGAAGTCGTCGGCCGGCGCACGTGCGTGCGTGCGACGTCGGCGCCGACGAGCGCGTTCACGAGACTCGACTTCCCCGAGCCGGTCGCGCCGAAGATGCCGACGACGGTGTATTCGGGGGATCGCTCCCGACGTTGGGCGGCGCGCTGCAAGAGCGCGTCCGCGTCATCGGCGAGCTCGGCAGGGATGCGGCCCTCGCCGGTGGTGCGCATCGTGCGCACCGCGGCAAGGCGGTCGTCGAGCGACGCGGTCACGAGCGAGGCTCCGGGTCGGCCGCACGCGCGACATCCTCGAGCAAGGCCGCCGACTCGCGTCGAAGAGACTCAGGAGTCGAACCGAAGCGGACCGGTTCGAGCGCCACGGCGAACCGTGCGCGTTCGGAGTCGAACAGGGCTCGCACCTTCTGCTGCAGGTCGCGGCGGGCCTCTGCGGCGAGGCGCCGCACCGCATCCTCTCCGAACACCGTCTCGAGCAGCTTCTGCCCGAGCACGGCCGAACCGCCGGCGATGAGGATCTCGCCACCGGTGAGCCCACCGGTCGAGGCGAACACCACGATCATCAACGCGACCGTCACGACGTTGAGACCGAGCGAGAGCACCCGCGCGCGTACGCGCTTGTTTCCCGCGTTGTCCTGCACGAGCTTGAGCAGCGAGCCCTGCCAGTCGCGGATCATGGCCGACGCCTCGCCGGTGAAGCCATCGGTCTCGGATGCGAGCGCAGGCGCGGCTTCGGCGATCCGCCGGCCGGCCGCGCTGCGTTGCAACTCGGCCCACACGGCCCCGGCGGCACGTCCGCCCTGGTCGACGATCACCGCGTGCAGGCCGCTCTCGATCTGGGTCTCGACCGCGATGACCGGGCTCGGCCGACCCCTGATCCAGGCCGTGACACTGTCACGCGTGCGAGAGAACCATGACTCGATCGTGCGGAACACATCGGAGGTCCCGACGAAGTCCTGCCACCGGGCCAGCACCTCACCACGCAAGAGAGCGCCATCCTTGGTCGCTTCATCGACGGAATCCAGGGCCGATTCGTACTCTGCCTCGGCCATCGCCTCGGCGCGGTCGATCCAGGCAAGCTGCTCCTGACGTGCATCCGCGATCGCAGCCACTCGCCGGTCAAGGTCGGTGATGGTGCCGCTGAGCGTGCGCGCAGCGATCCGGGTGCGTTCCGCGCGGTCGCCGGCGATCGTGGTGAGCCAGCGCAACGGTGCTTCGACCGCGGAGGACGGAAGCATCCCGAGGGCATCAAGCGGCTGCTCCTCGATCACGAATATCGGTGCGTCGGCGAGACCGCGAGCGGCGAGCATCGCTTCGAGATCGGGCAGCACGTCGTCCACCGCGCCTGGCGGGACCCGGTTGAGTACGAGTCCGACCGTGACGGCGCGGCCGGCCGCACCTTCGAGGAGGCGCCACGGCACGGCATCCGCATACCTGTTCGCGGTCGTGACGAACAGCCACAGGTCGGCGGCGGCAAGCAGCTGCGCAGCGAGTGCGCGATTGTCGTCGGCCACCGAGTCGATATCCGGCGCATCGATGATCGCGAGTGACGTCGGCACCTTCTCGTGAGCGAGCAGCATCAGCTCGGTGATGCGCGACACCGTCGGCACATCGCCCGCAGCGGTCGAGTGGGTGCCCGGAGCACTCAGGGTGCCGCGAACCCTGGCGAGTCCTGGCAGGATGCGGTCGGAAGCGAACCATCCGGCATCGGCTGGAGAGTGCACGAGGATCGGTTGCCTGGTCGTCGGGCGGATCACCCCCACACGCGTTGTGGGTGAGCCGATCATCGCGTTGACGATCGTCGACTTGCCGGAGCCGGTGGAACCGCCGACCACCGCCAGCAACGGGGCATCCAGATCGGCGAGACGCGGCCGGATGTAGTCGTCGATCTGCCGCACGGCCGCGGCGGCCGCTTCGCGATGCTCCGCGGCACCTTCGAGCGGGAGTTCGAGCCCGGCGTCGGCAAGGGACGCGCGCAGCCGCTCGAGCGAGACGATCGCCGGCGGTTTGGTCTCGTTCACGGTCTCAGCATGACGGTCGGTTGCAGCAATCGGGTCGATTCACAGAAGTTTCGCTCCGGCGCCCGGGAACCGTCTTCTGCGGGTTCCCGGCTATCTTCTTGCCCATGGCGGTGATGGATGACGTTCTGGCGCTGGGCGCCGAGCTCGAGCGCTCCTACCAGGTCGTCGTACGCGGACGATTGAAGTTCCGCGTCGGGCAACTCGTCTACGTGGCGTTCTCGCTCGACGAGAAGGTGATGGGCTTCGCGTTTCCGAAGGACGAACGGGCCGCCCTGGTCGGCGGCGATCCACGGAAGTTCCAGATGCCATCTGAGTCGGACATGCGCTTCCACTGGGTGCACGCAGACCTTGCGTCCCTGGAACCCTCCGAGGCCCGCGAACTCGTCGTCGACGCCTGGCGCATGGTCGTCCCTCAGAAGGTTTCGCGCGCGTACGATCTCGCGCACCCCAACGGCCCCGAGTGACGACCCCTCCGCCTCGGTCACTTGTCAAGGCCTCTCGCCTGCACCACGCGAGAGGCAAGACTCGACTGATGAGCAAACCCGTGCCGGTCACCCCCGCGCGCATCGCGCGGCTCTGGCCCCTCATCTCCGGCATCGGCGTTCTCGTTCTCGTCGCCGCCCTCGCAGCGGTGATCTTCTATCGCGAGAACAACAAGCCCTTCGGCTTCGAGCTCGGATGGATGGGCGCGCTCGTCGAGCGTCGCAGCGACTTCTGGACCCACGTCGCCTTTGTGTTCAACACCCTGGGCGGGGGGGTTACCGCCACGTTCATCATCCCGGCCGGGGTCGCGATCGTGCTAGTGATCCTGCGGCGGCGGTGGGCGGCGTTGTACTTCCTGATCGCCACGGTGCTCACGGGCTTGGTGGTGCAGCTCCTCAAGCACCTGCTCGGCCGCGATCGCCCCACCGACATCCTGGTCACCGCGGATGTCGGCTCGTTCCCGTCAGGGCACAGCGCCAATGCGGCGATCCTGGCGGCTGCGCTGGGGATCATCCTCGCCAGGTGGTGGGTCTGGGCGGCGGGCGCCGTGTACACGGTCCTCATGATGGTGAGTCGCACCTACCTCGGCGCCCACTGGATCTCGGACACGATCGGTGGCGCGCTGGTCGGCCTCGGCGTCGCTGTCATCGTCGGGGCCCCCTTCGCCGAGAAGCTCTCTCACGAATCGCCGCCGAAGGGACACGTTCATGGTGTCGACTGAGTCCAAGGGCCGGTGGCGCACCTTCAACGAGAAGTTCCTCGTGGAGGTGCGCGAGGTCCCGGCATCCACCAAGCGCGGCCTCTACATCTGGTCGGCGGTGCTGTTCGTCGTGGGGATCGCGGCGTTCCTGTTGGTGCTGTTCGATGTGCTCGGTACCGAGGATCTCGCGTCCGTCGACCAGCCCTTCGCGGATCTCATGGCCTCGGCGCGGTCGGACACCCTCACGTCGGTCATGATCGCGCTCGCGGTCATCTTCGGTCCCGTGGCGCTGCCGATCATCATCCTGGTGGTGACCATCGGGTGGGGAATCTTCTCAAAGCACGCCTGGCGCCCCGTGCTCCTGGCGGGTGGAGTGCTGCTCGGCCTCGTCGTCATCCAGGTGCTGACTCGCCTGGTCGGCCGAGACCGACCGCCCGTCGACGGGATGCTCTTCGGCACCGACTACACGCCCTCGTTCCCATCCGGCCACGTCATGGGTGCGTCCGACTTCCTGCTGCTCGTCGCCTACCTGGTGTTCTCCCGCCGCCAGAAGCCCGCTCTGGCGGCCCTGTCGTTCGCTGCAGCCGCCCTTCTGATCGTTGCAGCGTCGGTGAGTCGCATCTATCTCGGCTACCACTGGGCGACCGATGCGATGGCATCCATGTCGCTGTCCCTCGCGGTGCTGGGCACGGTCATCGCCGTCGACACCTGGCGCACCGTTCGCGTCAAGGGTGAGAGCAGGCCGCCGACATCGACGAAGGCGCCGTCGGCCTACTAGCCGGCGGATCAGAGGCGAGCGTATTTCGCGCGCACGAGGCAGTAGACCCCGTACGCGATGAATCCCGCGCCGACCACGCTGACGATCACCGGCCCCAGGGGCAGGGTGAGCAGCGACTTCAACGCTCCGTCCAGTCCGGTCGCGGCGCTCGTGTCCGTGGTCACGGCTGCCCCGATGAACAGCACCCCCACGATCGCGAGGGCGACCCCTTTGGACACATAGCCCCAGACGCCCATCGCCACCACGCCCCTGCCCGCCGTTCCGGATGGCACGTCGATGTCATCGGTGAACGTGCGCCTGACGCCTTTCACCACGAAGTAGCCGCCGACCGCGAGCACGCCCACGCCGATCAGGGCGACCAGGAAGAGACCACCCGGGCTCGCCATGACACTCGCGCTCACCGAGGGCGAGCCGGCCGAGCTGGGTCCGGCGCCCTGCCAGGCATAAGCGAAGGCGGCCGCCGCGAGCGCGAGGTAGGCGACTCCCTTCCCGAGTTCGATCGCGAATCGCATCGCGCCCGTCTTCGAGTCGCGAGGATGCAGCAGGAACGCGCCCAGCACGAGCCAGATTCCCAGCGCAGCGAGCCCGATCGACACCGCCCACAAGACGAACAAGCCCCCGAGGCTCGATCTGATCTGGCCGAACGCGCCATCCGGGTCAGCCTGGACGTATGCGCCGGCCGCCACGCGGATGGCGAGGTATCCGATGACGGCATGCAACAGGCCGTTGACGGCGAACCCGGCTCGCGCCAGGAAGCGCAGAACCGGCATCCTCCTGGTGATTCTGAGGGCGCCGGTCGCTGTGGTTTTCGACATGTCCGAAGGCTATGACCGCGCGCACTACGAGAAAAGGCACTTGCGCCGTCGCAAGAAGCATGGTTCGCGACATTCGCACGCTGACAGCGGGCGACGGCGTCGCTTAGCCTGGAGAGCATGCTGCGAATCGGAGTCCTCGGGGCCGCGCGGATCACGCGCGACGCACTCATCCGTCCGGCGTCGGAGGTCGACGACGTCGAAGTCGTCGCCATCGCGGCGCGTGACGCGGATCGCGCCGCGGAAGCGGCACGCAAGCACGGCATCCCGAACGTGCACGACAGCTACCAAGCGCTGCTGGCCGACGAGAGCATCGACGCCGTCTACATCCCGCTTCCGAACGGCCTGCACGGGCGCTGGACGGTCGCGGCGATCGAGGCCGGCAAGCACGTGCTGTGCGAGAAGCCCTTCACGGCGAACGCCGACGAGGCGCGCGCGGTGGCGAAGGTCGCTGACGCGTCCGGTCTCGTAGTGGCCGAGGCGCATCATTCGACGCACCATCCGCAGACCAAGAGAGCCGCAGAGATCGTGCGTCAGGGCATCCTGGGCGAGCTCGAGAGCGCT
>JBDSKH010000040.1:0-9198 GCA_039917005.1 Pseudolysinimonas sp. | reverse complement strand
CCGCCGGAGTCGAACGTGATGCCCTTTCCGACGAACGAGAGGTGCTTCGTCGCACCCACGGGTGCGTACCGCACGATGACCATGCGCGGGCCGCGAGGTGATCCGGACCCGACGCCGAGAAGTCCGCCGTAACCGCCGGCCGCGAGCTGGTCCTCGTCCAGGACCTCGACCTCAACGGGGAGCCCCTGGGCCAGGTCGAGGGCGGCGGCCGCGAGGGTCTCCGGATAGAGATCGGAGGGTGGGGTGTTCACGAGGTCGCGAACCGTGTGCACGGCGGTCACCAGAGCCGAGGCACGCGTGACGAGTGCCGTGACGTCAGCGTCCACGTCGTCGGGGATGTGGACGACGATATCGTCTGCCGGGGTCTTCGTCGTGCCCAGAGAGCCGACCCGGTATCCCGTGTAGGCGTACGCGCCGATGCCGACCCCCTCGAGGACCGCGGAGGCATCCGCGGACGAAGCGATCGGCAGGGCGATCGCCAGCCGCTCGATTCCGGTCAGCTGCCGCGCGGCGGAGCCGGCGGCGAGGCGGAGCGTGTCGGTGGACACCGGCCCGGTGCCCAGACCGATGAGGGCTATCGGCGCACCGCCACCCGGCGCGGGCAGTCGGCGCACCTCATCGTGGGCACCGGTGGCGCCGATCGGCTCGAGCGCAGCGGCGATGGATGTGAAGGCCGGGTCGTCGGAGGCCAGGCGCGGTCCGTCGGTGCCCTTCAGCACCCCCAGGACGAGAAGCTCGGCGTCGGTCGTCGCGGGCGCGCCGCGCGTGATCGAGAGGGTGGGAACGGCCATGCGGCCAGCGTATTGGTGTTCGCTGTCAGCATCACGGACCGGGCGGGGTGATCCGGCGCCCGTCGAGTGGGCGGTTCTAAAATCGAGTTATGCGCGACGCGGACGGCCTCTACGATCTCTCGATCGACGTCTCCCAGGTGCCGCACGGCCTGCACCTCGTTGCCGGCCTCACCGGTTTCGCCGACGCGGGCTCCGCCGTGAGCCAGTTCAGTCAGTATCTGCTCGAGACGCTCGAGGTGCGGGAGATCGTGCAGTTCGACACGGACGCGCTGCTCGACTACCGCGCCCGCCGCCCCACGATGTACTTCGACCAGGACCACCTCACCGACTACCGGCCAGCCAAGCTCTCCCTCTACCTCGCGAAAGACGAGATGGGGCAGGAGTTCCTGTTGCTCACCGGGTTCGAGCCCGACTTCCAGTGGGAGCGGTTCACGCAGGCGGTCTTGCAACTCGTCGACCGCTACCAGGTGAAGGACACGACCTGGGTGCACGCCATCCCGATGCCGACGCCGCACACCCGCCCGATCGGTGTGACGGTCAGCGGCAACCGAACAGAACTGATCGACGCGATGTCGATCTGGCGTCCGCACACGCAGGTCCCGACCAATGCGCTTCACCTGCTCGAATACCGCCTCGCGGAGTCCGGGCACCCGACCGCCGGGTTCGTGCTCCTCATCCCGCACTATCTCGCCGACACCGAGTACCCGCTCGCGGCGGTCAGCGCGCTGGAGAGCATCAGCGCCGCCACGGGCCTGATCTTCCCGACCGATCGCCTGCGTGAAGACAATCGCGAATTCCTGCAGAAGGTCGACGACCAGGTGGAGAAGAACGCCGAGCTGCAGCGGCTCGTGGGAACACTCGAGGAGCGGCACGACTCCTACATGGAGGAGAACGCCCTGCCGTCGCCCCTGGTCGACGAGGACGGCGAGGTGCCGCGAGGGGACACCATCGCGGCCGAGCTCGAGCGGTTCCTCGCCGAGCGCAGCGACGACTGAGCCGCGTCGCGCTCGGATGCGCGGGAATCCGCGTGGACGCCTGCTTGTTGCAACGAATGGATGTCGGTGCGCCTCGCGCCGGATCGCACGGCTCGGCTGGGTGACGAGTACGTCTCCAGGACTGTGCGATAATCATTGTTCAGGACCCGGTCTTGTCCCCGGAATCGGCTTCGTTCGCACCAGAGCGAAACCGCGAGGGACTTGACATGGGTCTTAGTACTGCCCAGATATACCCGGAAGGGGTACACATGCCCACCCGAACCCCGTCGAAAGCGAGTGATGCGGTCAAGGACGACCGCACCTCCTCAACACGTTCACCCCGCACGAGCTCCGCTGCCGCGGCCACCGCCACGTCGACGAAGTCAGCCCCGAAGACGGCCGCCAAGACCCCGGCCAAGGCCGCCGCCAAGGCTCCCGCGAAGGCTGCGCCCGCCGCCAAGACGGCTGCCAAGGCACCTGCCGCGAAGTCAGCCGCTCCCAAGTCGGCTGCCAAGGCACCGGCAGCGAAGGCTCCCGCGACGAAGGCCGCTGCAACCAAGACCGCGACGACGAAGACCGCCGCAAAGGCTCCGGCAGCCAAGGCGGCTTCGAAGACGGCCGCGAAGACCCCTGCATCCACCGCCGGCAAGCCGGCACGCAAAGGCGCGCCCGCCAAGGGTGCCGCTGTCGATCCTGAGTCCGACGCCGACGTCGAGATCGAGATCGAGGATGTCGACCCGGCCGAATTGGCCGACGTCGAGGTCGTCGAGGATGACGCCGATACCGACGACTCCGAGGCCGTCGTGGTCGTGGCAGATGACGCCGCCGCGGTGACCGAAGAGGCCGCCGACGACAGCGATGACGACGACGACAAGGCCGAGTCCGGCGAAGAGGTGCCGACCGGCGCCATCCGCATCTCGGCCGCCGACGACGATGACGAGGTCCCCGTCTACTCGGCCGCGATCACCGGCGCCACCGCCGACCCGGTCAAGGACTACCTGAAGCAGATCGGAAAGGTCGCGCTTCTCAACGCGGCCGAAGAGGTCGAGCTCGCGATGCGCATCGAGGCGGGCCTCTTCGCCGAAGAGAAGCTGTCGCACATGTCCGACGCCGAGAAGCGATCACAGCTCGGTCGCGAGCTGTCGTGGGTCGCCCGCGACGGCCAGCGCGCCAAGAGCCACCTGCTGGGCGCCAACCTCCGCCTCGTGGTCTCGCTCGCCAAGCGCTACACCGGTCGCGGCATGCAGTTCCTCGACCTCATCCAGGAGGGAAACCTGGGCCTGATCCGTGCCGTCGAGAAGTTCGACTACACCAAGGGCTTCAAGTTCTCGACCTACGCCACCTGGTGGATCCGCCAGGCGATCACCCGCGCGATGGCCGACCAGGCGCGCACCATCCGCATCCCCGTGCACATGGTCGAGGTCATCAACAAGCTCGCCCGCGTGCAGCGTCAGATGCTCCAGGACCTGGGACGCGAGCCCACGCCAGAAGAGCTGAGCCGCGAACTCGACATGACCCCCGAGAAGGTCATCGAGGTGCAGAAGTACGGCCGCGAGCCGATCTCGCTGCACACCCCGCTCGGCGAGGACGGCGACAGCGAGTTCGGCGACCTGATCGAAGACACCGAAGCCGTCGTCCCGGCGGACGCGGTGGGCTTCACGATGCTGCAGAAGCAGCTCGAGAGTCTGCTCGATTCGCTGTCCGAGCGCGAGGCGGGCGTCATCCGCATGCGCTTCGGTCTCGGCGACGGCATGCCGAAGACCCTCGACCAGATCGGCGACACCTTCGGCGTCACGCGCGAACGCATCCGTCAGATCGAGTCGAAGACGATGGCCAAGCTGCGCCACCCCTCCCGCTCGCAGTCGCTGCGCGACTACCTCGAGTAGGCCGGCAAAGGCCAAGGGGCAAGGGGCACAGGGCGTGCGCACAGCGCTCGCGGTGAGCGCGGGTCGCGCGATCCGCCTGCTCGCGCGCCTGCGTGGCGGCGGGTCGGCGTTCCCCGGTCGCGTCGCCCTGCTGATCGCCCCGCGATTCCTGCAGCACGCCGTGGAGCGGCTCCCTCTCGGCGTGGTCTTCGTGTCAGGGTCGAACGGCAAGTCGACGACGACGCAGATGCTGGCCGCGATCATGCGGGCACACCAGTTGAATGTCTTCACCAATCCCAGCGGGGCGAACCTCCCGCAGGGCATCGCCTCCGCGATCCTGGCCGACGTCCCGCTCGACGGGCGCTTGCGCGAGCAGATCGCCGTGCTCGAGGTCGACGAGGCGTTCGGGCCCGGCTTGGCGAAGCGCCTGGTGCCGCACAGCGTCCTGCTGATCAACGTGCAGGTCGACCAGCTCAACCGCTTCTACGAACCCGACCGCGTCGTCGGCATGCTCGAATCGTTCGCCGCCGTGGCCACCCGGCATCTCGTGATCAACGCCGACGATCACAACCTCGTCGACCTGGCAGCGCGGCTGGCGACGGGCGGCAACGTCGCCGAGCAGAGCGCTTTCGCGCTCGCCCCCGAACTGCTGGCGGAATCGGCATGGCTCGCGCGCGGTGACAATCCGGCGCTGGCGGGCACGGCCTCGGGGGCGACGTCAACCCTCCCGGTGGGGGTGCACGTCACCGGGACCTCGGGGCTCACGGCGACGCTCGAGGTGGGCGGGACGCCGCTCGAGGTGACTCTTCCGGCCCGCGGGCTGCACAACGCCGTGGATGCCGGGGCCGCCGTGGCGATGGCCCGTGCGCTGCTTGGCGACGGTTTCGATCCGGCCGCCGCGGCATCCGGACTCGCGGGCATGGCAGCCGTCTATGGACGCGGCGAGATCCTGACGACATCGTCGGGGGAGGAGCTCGAGATCCTCATGATGAAGAACCCGCCGAGCCTGCAGGTCAACCTGGACGCGCTCCCGGGGCGGCCGGAGCAGGTCTTCGTCGCGGTCGACGAGGGCACTCCCGACCCCTCATGGGTCTACGGATCCGACCTGTCGAAGCTGGGGCACGTCGACGTTCTCACGGGAACCAAGTGCTGGCAGTTCGCCACCCGATTCGGATACGACGACATCGACGTGCGCACGATCGAGCCAGACCTGGCTCCGGCGCTCACGACCTTCCTCGCGCTGCCGAAGCCGGCCACGGGGCGCAAGACGCTCGTCGTCAACTACGAGCAGATGATGCTGATCCGCAAGCAGCTCGGGTACCGCGAGCTGGAGGGTGCCCCGTGATCGGCCTCACGATCGTGCACCTCTACCCCCGCGAGCTGGGCATCAACGGCGACATCGGCAACGTGACGGCGCTGCGTCGTCGCGCAGAATGGCGCGGGATGCCGGTACAGGTCGTCGACGTCGCGCCCGGGGACGCGCTTCCCGCTACGGCACACCTGGTCCACATCGGCAGCGGCCCGGCCTCATCGCGTGCCCCGTTGCACGACGACGTCGCCCGGCATGCGGCGACCCTGCAGGCGTGGGCGTCCGACGGGGTGCCGTTCCTGGCGATCGCCGCCGGCTGGCAGCTGCTCGGCCGCGAGGTGATCGAGCTGGATCGCACAGTGCGCGCCGGCGCCAGGGTGTTCCCTTCGGCGGCTGTCGTCAGCGCCGACCGGATCGTCGGCGAGGTCGCGGGGGAGTCGGAGCTCGGCGAGGTCGCTGGTTTCGTGAACTACGGGGCGACCAACATCCTGGATCGCGGTGTCGGATCCCTTGCGCGAATCGCCGGCACGGAAGACGGCCTGGTCGCCGGCAACCTGGTCGCCACCAACCTGCACGGCCCGTTCCTGCCGATGAACCCGGTCTGGGCCGATCGGCTCCTGAGCGCCGCGGCAGCACGGGCCGGGCTGGAGCCGGGCGACGACGATCCGCGTATCGCGGTGCTCGACGACCGCGCGCGCCGGTCGCGCGACGCGATCCGTTCGCGGCTCTAGCCCCGCACCATCCGCTCGGCGCGGGTCGACGCTCGTGCGACCAGCTCGTCGCCGACCGTATCCGCCCAGGACGCCCATTCCTCGGCGGTCGGCTCGCCGTCGTCGCCGGGACCGAAGACGGTGGCGATGTCGCCGATCGTGACCGCCGACTCGTGGTCGTCCGCCTCATCCAGCGCGACCGCCAGAGTGTCGACATCGATCGCGACCACCTCGCGACGGACGCCATGCAGCAGCACCCAGGCACCGGATCCCGACGGCCCGAGCACCGAGGGCGGGATGCCGTCGGCGCTTCCGGCTGCGATGGTCGCGCGCCCGTCCGCGATCGCGATGACCGGGGCGCGATAGGTCATGACGGGACGCAGTCCCAGCCCGCGTCCATCGACGTCGTCGAAGGGCGAGATGCCGTACGCCGCGATGCCGAAGCGCACCTGGTCGAAGCGCGCCTGCGGCTCGCGGATACCGGCCGAGCTCGCCGCCAGGTGCAGGAACGGCTTCTCCACGCCGAGGCCGGCCGCCACGGCGACGGCGGCCTGGAACTCGGCACGTGCCGCGGCGTCGTCCTCGGGCGAGGCGTCTGCGAGATGCGACCAGAGGCCGGCGATCCGCACCCGCCCCGCGATCTCGGCCTCGCGAGCGGCGCTGACCAGCGCGGGCCAGTCCTCTGCGTTCGCCCCGTTGCGGTGGAGCCCGGTGTCCACCTTCAGGTGCACCGCAGCCGGCGTGACGCCGACGACATCCAGGATGCGATGGAGCTCGACGAGCGACGAGACGCCCAGCTCGACGTCGGCCGCGATCGCCGCCGCGAAGTCGGTGCGCTCACCGTGGAGCCAGGCGAACAGCGGAACCTCGACTCCCGCCTCCCGCAACGCGATCGCAGCCGGAACCTCGAGCACCGCGAGGGCACCCGCGCCTCCCTCTACGGCCGCGCGGGCGAAGGGCACCATCCCGTGCCCGTACGCATCGGCCTTGACGGCGATCATGCAGCGGGCGGGGGCGACGAGTTCGGCGAGGGTGCCCACGTTGGCACGGAACGCGGCGAGATCGAGGATCAGCATCGGCCCGGCGGTCATGCGAGGCCCTTCGCCGAGCGTGCGATGCGTGCTCCGAGTCCCGCCGTCAGATCGAGCGGGTCACGCTCGGTCGCCGTCGCCCACTCGTGCGCGCTCGGCACTCCGGCCGCCGGGTCACCGAAGAGGACGGCATCGCTGCCGAGCTCTGGAATGTCATCGCCGCAGTCGACGACGAATTGATCCATGGCGACGCGACCCACGAGCGGGTGGAGTCCGGAGCCCACGTGAACGGTCGCTCGATTCGACGCGAGTCGTGGCACTCCGTCGGCGTACCCGAGGGCGACGAGGGCCAGCGTCGAGGGGGACGAGGTGCGATAGCTGTATCCGTACGAGACACCGGCATCCGCTCCGACGTGCTTGACGGCCACCACCTCGCCGACCAGGGTCAGCACGGGGCGGGTGGCGGCATCCGGGTCGAGGCCGTACGCGGCAGCGCCGAGCGCAGCGAGGTCGCGGGGGAGCCGGCCGGTGAACACCTCGACGAACAGCGGGCGGGCGACGGCGGCGTCCCGCTCGTCGGACACGATGACGGAGCCGACTTCGGAATCCCGTGCCGCCGGGCCGACGAGCGCCAGCCCGTGCCCGTACGCGTCCGCGCGGGCGTCGAGGATCGAAGCGCCGGAGAGGTTCGCGGAGAAGGCCTCGAGGTCGATGCGCGCGAGGCGGCGGATGCCCGCGGGGCGCACGTCGGTCATGAACTGAGGGTATCCGCGTCGGACGGCTTCGAGACGCGTCGCTGCGCGGCGCTCCTCAGCCAGCGGGGACGGCTAGTCGACCGGCTGCTGGTGCAGGCGCGAGGTCTCGTCGTGCCAGGCCAGAGCCGTCGGGGCGAGCTTCTCCTTGAACTTCGCACCGTGGTGCGCGCAGAACAGGAGGTCGCCGGATGCGAGGGTCACGCGGATGTATGCCTGGGCGCCGCAGCTGTCGCAGCGGTCGAAGGCGGTGAGGGCGTTGTCGAGCTCCAGCTCATCCACGGTGTCGGTGATCTGAGACATGGTGCGCTCCCCTCGGGTTGGATCCGGCCTGCAACTGAGACCAGTCAAGCACGCGCATGTGTCAGCGGTGTGTCAATCCGATCGCATTTCGCCCAACGCGTAAGAGTCGTCCCCAGATGGGGTGTCGTCGCGGCGCAGGTCGCGGGTGCTCATTAGTGTGGAACGTGGTCTGCCGACCGTTATTCCCTTCCCCTTCCACCCTCTGAGGAGCACCGCGATCGTGGCGAGCGCCGATTACTCCGCCCGGCACCTCAGCGTTCTCGAGGGGCTGGAGGCGGTGCGCAAGCGTCCGGGCATGTACGTCGGCTCGACCGATTCGCGCGGTCTCATGCACTGCGTGTGGGAGATCATCGACAACGCGGTCGATGAGGCGCTGGCGGGTCACGGCACGGACATCGACGTGATTCTGCACGACGACGAGAGTGTCGAGGTGCGTGACACCGCGCGCGGCATCCCGGTCGACATCGAGCCCAAGACCGGCCTCTCGGGCGTCGAGGTCGTCTTCACCAAGCTGCATGCCGGTGGCAAGTTCGGCAGCGGGTCGTACGCGGCATCCGGCGGCCTGCACGGAGTGGGCGCATCGGTCGTCAACGCCCTGAGCGAGCGCCTCGACGTCGAGGTCGATCGCGACGGCAAGACCTGGGCGATGTCGTTCCACCGCGGTGAGCCGGGCGTCTTCACGGATTCCGACGCGGCGAACCCGACGCCGGACGCCCCGTTCACCCCCTTCGTGTCCGGCAGCGAGCTGCGCGTCGTCGGCAAGGTCGGCAAGAACGTGACCGGCACCCGCATCCGCTACTGGGCCGATCCACAGGTGTTCACGAAAGGCGCGACCTTCCAGCTCGACGAGCTGCTCGAGCGTGCCCGGCAGACGGCGTTCCTCGTTCCCGGCCTCGGCATCCGGGTCGACGACCGGCGTGGTGAGGCGCCCGCCATCGAGACTTTCCGCTTCGCCGGCGGCATCGGCGAGTTCGTCGACTTCCTCGCGACCGATGACCCGCTGACCGGCACCTGGCGCATCCAGGGGACAGGTGGCTACACCGAGACTGTTCCCGTGCTCCAGGAGAACGGCCACATGGTCGCCACCGAGGTGTCGCGCGAATGCGAGGTGGATATCGCGCTTCGCTGGGGCACCGGGTACGACACGATCTTCCGCAGCTTCGTCAACATCATCGCCACGCCCAAGGGCGGAACGCACCAGACCGGCTTCGAGCAGGGGCTCATGAAATTCCTGCGCTCCGAGGTGGAGAAGAACGCCCGTCGCCTGCGCTTCGGCACGGGTGCCAACAATACGGACAAGCTCGAGAAGGAAGACATCCTGGCCGGCCTGACCGCCGTGCTCACGGTGCGCATCGCCGAGCCGCAGTTCGAGGGGCAGACGAAAGAGATCCTGGGCACGCCGGCGATCCGCAACATCGTCGCCACCACGGTGGCGAAGGCGATGGGCGAGCGTTTCTCGAGCT
>JBDSKH010000039.1:0-6737 GCA_039917005.1 Pseudolysinimonas sp. | reverse complement strand
CGCCGTCGAGATCCTCGACATCCCGGTCGCCAAGGGGTCTCGCTCCCAGCGCCGCATCAGCACCCAGGATGCGGAGCAGATCCTCGGTTCCGTGCTCGAGGCTCTTCCCGAGCCCAGTGAACCCGGCACGGGCCGTGGACGGCGTTCGCGTCGCGCCGGCAGCTCCGGCGCCGTCGTGAGCACGGGAGACGCTCCCGCCGAGTAGCGCACTCGCTAGGTCTTGTCCTTCTGCCGTACCCGCAACCCGCCGGCCTGAAGCCGGCGCAGCAACTCGCGCCCGGTGACGGGCACGGCACCCAGCGCGATGAGGTCGTCGCGCCGGCGCAGCGGGTAGTCGTAGTGATCATTGTCGAACCCACGATCGGGGATTCCCGCCTCGCGGGCGAATGCGTGCAGCTCGTCGAGCGACTCGTCGCTGACCAGGTGCCCCCACACGGTTCCGTGCGCGGGCCACACGGCCTCGTCGATGAGCACGGTCATGATCAGAGCGTAGGCCGCCGATAGGGTCGGAGCATGGCGAAACGTGACCTCGGCGACGTCGCCGTGACAGCCCTCACCCGACCAGGGGTCGGCAGCGCGCTGCTTGCCGCACTCGGGGTGTATCTGGTGCTGGCCGCGCAGAGCATCCTCGGAACCGTCGTCTATCTAGTCACCGACTCCGCCTACGGCCAGGACATCGCCAGCTACCTCGGGCTCATCATGCGGGCGACTCTGCCCACCGCGCTCGGGGCAAGCCTGCCGTTCGCGATCGGCGTGTTCCTGTCGTTCTGGCAGGTGGCGCCGGTTTCGCCCCAACTGCGCATGGCGCACGTCGTGACCCGCTCACTGCTGGCTGCGGTGATCGGTGCCGTCGCCACGATCGTCGTCGGATTCATCGTGGCGGTGGTGTTGAACGTCACGCAGACCGATCCGGGGCTGGTCGTGAACAGCGGCCCCGACGCGTTCGCGCGCAACCTGCTCGATTCCGCGCGCGCCGTGCTCCCGGGCGCCCTCAACCTCCTGATCAACGGGCTCGTGGTGGTGCCGTTGGCCGCCCTGCTCCTCTGGGGATGGCAGCAGTCGCATCCCCCCAAGACGGCCCCGAAGGGCGCTCTCGACGAGGTTTGAACTTCTCACCGAAACTCGGCTATCCTTGATCCTTGGTGCACCCGGCTCCGTGCCGATGTCTTGCGCCCACTCTGCTTCCATCAATTTGGTCTTCCCATAGTTAGGAAATCCCGTGGTTTACGCAATCGTGCGCGCCGGCGGCCGCCAAGAGAAGGTGGAGGTCGGCACCATCGTCGTCCTCGACCGCATCGCGGCCGACAAAGACGGCAACATCGAGCTCGCGCCCGTCCTCTACGTCGACGGTGACAAGATCACGCACGACGCCAAGGACCTCGCGAAGATCAAGGTGACCGCCGAGGTCATCACCGACCTGCGCGGCCCCAAGATCATCATCCAGAAGTTCAAGAACAAGACCGGGTACAAGAAGCGCCAGGGGCACCGCTCCGAGCTGACCCGCGTCAAGATCACCGGAATCAAGTAGGGGACCGACATGGCACACAAAAAGGGCGCGTCCTCGACCCGCAACGGTCGCGACTCGAACGCGCAGTACCTCGGCGTCAAGCGCTTCGGCGGCCAGGTCGTCAAGGCCGGCGAGATCATCGTGCGTCAGCGCGGCACCCACTTTCACCCCGGCGTGAACGTCGGGCGTGGCGGCGACGACACCCTGTTCGCTCTTGAGCCCGGCGCGGTGCAGTTCGGCCACAAGGGCAAGCGCAAGGTCGTCAACATCGTCCCGACATCGGCCTGAGCCGACACCAGGAGTTCTTCGGCGAGGGCGAGCTTCGGCTCGCCCTTTCCCTTTGTCCGGAAGGAGTGGCCCGTGGCGACATTCGTCGACCAGGTGACGCTCCACCTACGCGCGGGGCACGGCGGCAACGGCTGTGTCTCGGTCAAGCGCGAGAAGTTCAAGCCGCTGGCAGGTCCCGACGGCGGTAACGGCGGCCACGGCGGCGACATCACCCTGATCGTCGACCCGCAGGTCACCACCCTCTTGGGCTATCACCGCGGGCCGCACCGCTCGAGCGGCAACGGCGGTCCCGGAATGGGAGACCACCGCAGCGGCTATCAAGGCGAGGCACTAGAACTCGTCGTGCCGCTCGGCACCGTCGTGAAGACCCCCGGCGGCGATGAGCTCGCTGATCTCGACGAGCCCGGCATGCGATTCGTCGTCGCACCCGGCGGCCAAGGCGGCCTCGGCAACGCGGCGCTCTCCAACACGAAGCGTAAGGCCCCCGGTTTCGCGCTGCTCGGCACACTCGGCTGGGAGGGCGATGTCGTCCTCGAGCTGAAGACCGTGGCGGATGTGGCGCTGGTCGGTTTCCCGAGCGCCGGCAAGTCGAGCCTGGTGGCGGCCCTCAGCGCCGCGAAGCCGAAGATCGCCGACTATCCCTTCACGACTCTGCATCCGAACCTCGGGGTCGTCGAGTCGGGGGAGTCCCGATACACGATCGCCGACGTCCCCGGTCTGATCGAAGGCGCCAGCGAGGGCAAGGGACTCGGGCTGGAGTTCCTTCGTCACGTCGAGCGCTGCTCCGCCCTGTTGCATGTTCTCGATTGCGCCACCCTCGAGCCCGGACGCGACCCGGTCAGCGACCTCGACGTCATCCTGGGCGAGCTCGCCGCCTATCCGGTTCCGGACGGTCAGGTGCCGCTGGTCGAGCGGCCGCAGCTGATCGCCCTCAACAAGATCGACGTCCCCGACGCGCAGGAACTGGCCGACTTCGTGCGGCCGGCGCTCGAGGAGCGTGGCTACCGGGTGTTCGAGATATCCGCCGTCAGCCGGGCGGGCCTGCGCGAGCTGTCGTTCGCCCTCGCCGAGCTCGTCGAGGCCGACCGCGCCGCGAAACTGCTCGCTGCCGAGCACAAGCCGCGCATCGTTCTGCGTCCGCGCGCCGTCAACGAGGCCGAGTTCGCCGTCCACGTCGAAGGCGGCACGGAGCAGATCTACCGCGTCATCGGTGCCAAGCCCGAGCGCTGGGTGCAGCAGACCGACTTCACGAACGACGAGGCCGTGGGGTTCCTCGCCGATCGGCTCGCCAAGCTCGGTGTCGAAGACCAGCTCTTCAAGGCCGGGGCCGTTCCCGGCTCGGCGGTCATGATCGGCTCCGGCGACGGTGTGGTCTTCGACTGGGAGCCCACCCTGACATCCGCGGCCGAACTCATCACGGCGCCGCGTGGCACCGACGCCCGTCTCGACGAGAGCCGTCGTCCCACGCGTGACCAGCGTCGCGCGGAATACTTCGAGCGCATGGATGCCAAGGCCGCAGCTCGCGCCGCCGACCTCGCAGAACGCGCAGGTGGCCTCTGGAACGAGGATGCCGGCACCTGGGATGATGCACCCGACGGCGAGGCGCCCGAAGACGAGGCGACCGGAGACAAGGCATGACCCCCCGCCCCGAGGTGCTGGCGGCGAAGCGGATCATCGTCAAGGTGGGGTCGTCGTCCATCAGCGGCGCGAACGCCGACCAGATCGACCCTCTGGTCGACGCGCTCGCCGCGACCCACGCCCGCGGTGTCGAGGTCGTGCTGGTGTCATCCGGCGCGATCGCCACCGCCATCCCGTTCCTGAATCTCGATGGCCGGCCCACCGACCTCGCGACGCAGCAGGCCGCTGCCGCGGTCGGACAGAACGTGCTCATGTGGCGGTATCAGACGAGCCTCGACCGGTACAAGATCCTCGCCGGCCAGGTGCTGCTGACCGCGGGCGACCTCGAGCATTCGACGCCGCGCAGCAACGCCCAGCGTGCGATGGAGCGCCTGCTCGGCCTCCGCATCCTGCCGATCGTCAACGAGAACGACACCGTCGCGACGCACGAGATCCGCTTCGGAGACAACGACCGCCTCGCCGCACTGGTGAGCGAGTTGGTCGATGCCGACCTGCTCGTGCTGTTGAGCGACGTGGACGCTCTCTACACGCGCCCGCCGTCGGAGGCCGGCGCCCAGCCCATCGACCGGGTCGCGTTCGACGACGACCTGTCGAGTGTCGAACTCGGCGACATCGGCGCGGCCGGGGTCGGGACCGGGGGAGCGGGAACCAAGATCGCCGCAGCGAAGCTGGCCGCGGCATCCGGGACGCCCGTGCTCTTCACCAGCACGGCCAACGTCGCCGCAGCTCTCGCGGGCGAGACCACCGGAACCTGGTTCGACGCCCGTCCCTGACCTCAGGCCGGCGCGTGCAGTGGCCCGTCGATCGACATCCAGGGCTGTCCGCTGGTGCACGCCGGGAAGCCCGGCTCGGCCACGAAGATGAAGTCTTCGCTGTCGGGCAGGAAGACGCGGTAACCGGCACCGTCGACCTCCCCGCACTCGTCGCCGAGTGGTCCGCCGCCGCCCGCGATGTTGGTCTCCTGGAACTCCGTCACGACGCTACCGCCCGGTTCGAGCGTGAAAGCCGGTGCCGCGTCGTCGATGGTCCGGTTCGCGGGCTCGCCGAGCTGGGATCCTGATCCGTCCACGACGATCAGGCCGGGCGTACCGACCAAGGTGCAGGCGACGTCGCCGACGTTGTCGAACCAGAGCTCGAAGTGAAGCGTTCCGGCGGCGCCGTCGGGGAATCGAAGCTCGGCGTCCAGCTGGTCGACCGTGCAGCCGACGGGCCCCGCGATCGTCGGCTCGGGCGTCGGCGGGTTGGACGTCTGGGCCGGCCCCGGGCTCGGCACGCAGGCGGTGAGCAGCAGCGCTGCAGCGGCGATGACGACCAGCAGTGCGGCGCGGGGTCTCTGCATCATGCGCGAAAACTACACCCCGCGGTCGTGTGCCGTGGGCTCCGGATCCGGGTCGCGCGGCACCAGCGGCACCGCGATCGCCGGCGCGATGGCGATCAGTGCGAATGCCGCCGAATATCCCACCACGCCGATGAGCAGGCCGACGACCGGGGCGACGATCGCCGCGGTGAGGAACTGACCGGTGTTCTGGGTACCGAGCGCACGGCCCGACCAGTGCGCTCCGGCAACCTCCGCGACCGCCGTGAAGGCCAGTCCGTTGTCGGCCACTGACACGCAGGCGGCGAGCACATAGGCGATGGCCACCAGAGGTCCGGCGTGCACCTCGCCCGCCAGAGCGGTGAGCAGCAGCAGCGGGATCCCCGCGATCGCGACCCAGCGCAAAGGTCGCAGACGGCTTCCGACGCGGTCGCTCAGGATCCCTGCGCCGATCCTCCCGACCCCGCCGGCGAATTGAGAGGCGGCGACCAGGGCACCGGCAGCGATGGCGCCCCAGCCCTGGTCGGCGATGAGCCAGACCAGCCCGAACGTGGACAGAACGTACTGCGGGATCACCAGCAGGGCCGACACCAGATGGATGCGGACCAGGGTCACGCTGCGCCGGTACGGATTCGCCGGGCGGCCTTCAGCATCGGTGGCGCGGGGCGGACGCGTCGGATTCACGATGAATACGGCACAAGCGATCGTGGCGACGGCCACCAGCGCCGCGGCGAAGACCAGCGCCGGGGTCAGACTGCCGGCTGAGACCAGGGGTGGAACGGCGACAGCAGCGATCGCAACGCCGAGGGGTTGCGACATCTGCCGGATCCCCATCGCGAATCCGCGGCGCTGCGCCGGGAACCAGCCGATCACCACCCGCGCGCTGGCCGAGCTCGCGCAGGCGGACCCCATACCCGCGACGAGGAAGGCTGCGCCGAGCGCGACGTAGCCCTCGGCGAGGATCGCGCCCAGGGTGCCCAGCGCGGTCAGCGTCAGACCGGCCACGAGTACTCCCCGCTCGCCCCAGCGGTCGGTCGCCGCACCCCAGAGGACGAGCGTCAGCAGCACTCCGACGCTGGGCGTGGCGGCGAGAAGCCCCGCCTCGGCGAGCGAGAGCCCGCGCTCGCCGTGCAGCAGCGGGATGAGGAATGCCGGCGTCGCCTGCACGACACTCGCCGACGCCTGCGCCAGCACCCCGACCGCGAGCATCAGCCACGGACGGGGCGTGCGCAGAGCCATGGAGTCATCCTGCCGTCACACAAGCAGGCGCCGCGTCATGGGACCGTAGAATCTCGCCATGTCCTCGACCGCCACGGCTCGCTCCCTCGACGAGAAGCTGCGCGCGGCCCGTGCAGCGTCGATCGTGCTGGCGACCACCGCATCCGGAGCCAAGGACGCCGGGCTCGAGGCGATCGCGGCGGCCGTCGAGCGCGCAGCCGCCCGCATCCTGCCCGCCAACGAGCTCGATCTCGCGAACGGCCGGGAGAGCGGGCTGAGCACCGGCTTGCAGGATCGCCTACGCCTCGATGACGCGCGGCTCGGCGGGCTGGCTGCGGCGGTGCGCGACATCATCGCGCTTCCCGACCCGGTCGGCGTCGTGCTGCGCGGCTCCACCCTGCCGAACGGGCTTCAGCTCAGCCAGGTGCGGGTGCCGTTCGGTGTGGTCGGCGCGATCTACGAGGCACGTCCCAACGTCACGATCGACATCGCCGCGCTGGCGCTCAAGAGCGGCAATGCGGTCGTGTTGCGCGGCGGCAGCGCGGCCGAGAACACCAACCGCGTGCTGGTCGAGCTGCTGCAGGAGGCGCTCGAGTCGGCGGGGCTGCCCGGTGACGCCGTGCAGACGATCGACGAGTTCGGCCGCGCCGGCGCCACCGATCTGATGCGCGCCCGTGGCCACGTCGACGTGCTCGTTCCGCGGGGGAGCGCGCAGCTGATCGACACAGTCGTGCGCGAGTCGAAGGTGCCCGTGATCGAGACCGGGGCCGG
>JBDSKH010000038.1:0-10238 GCA_039917005.1 Pseudolysinimonas sp. | reverse complement strand
AAGTCCCCGTTGCGGTGTATTACCTCGGGTGTCGGCGGCCGTCGACATCATCGGCCCGCACGCATAATGTCGCCCTCAGACCACACGCCACCCTCACCAAGGAGCACACCATGTCGGACTGGAAATTCGAGACCCAGCAGATCCACGCCGGGGCGAAGCCCGACCCGGTGACGAACGCGCGCGCGACGCCGATCTACAAGACGACCTCCTACGTCTTCAACAACTCCGACCACGCGAAGAACCTCTTCGCCCTCGCCGAGTTCGGCAACATCTACACGCGCCTCATGAACCCCACCACCGATGTCGTCGAGCAGCGCGTCGCGGCGCTCGAGGGCGGCACTGCGGCGCTCGCCGTCGCATCCGGCTCGTCGGCGATCACCTACGCGGTGCTGAACATCGCCGGCTCCGGCGATCACATCGTGTCGTCGTCGTCCATCTACGGCGGCACCTACAACCTCTTCAAATACACGCTCGCGAAGCTCGGCATCGAGGTCACCTTCGTCGAGAACCAGGACGACGCCGAGGAGTGGAAGGCGGCGATCCGCCCCAACACCAAGCTGCTCTTCGCCGAGACCATCGGCAACCCGCGCATCAACGTTCTCGACATCGAGCTCGTCGCCGAGATCGCCCACGCCAACGACCTGCCGCTCATCGTGGACAACACGATCGCGACCCCGTACCTGATCCGTCCGTTCGAGTTCGGCGCCGACGTCGTCGTGCACTCCGCGACCAAATTCCTCGGAGGACACGGCACGGTCATCGCCGGCGTCATCGTCGACGGTGGAAAGTTCCCGTGGTCGAAGAACGTCGAGAAGTTCCCCGGTCTCACCGAACCCGACCCGTCGTACAACGGCGCCAGCTATACAACGGTGCTCGGCGACGCGATCGCCTACGTGATCAAGATCCGCGTGCAGCTGCTGCGCGACACGGGCGCCGCTCTGTCGCCCGACAGCTCGTTCGCACTCATCCAGGGCATCGAGACCCTGAGCCTGCGCATCGAGCGTCACGTGCAGAACACGCAGGAGATCGCCGAGTGGCTCGAGAACCACGACGACGTCGCCTCGGTGAACTACTCCGGCCTGCCGTCGAGCCCGTGGTACGCGGCCGCCAACAAGTACGCCCCCAGGGGCGTCGGCGCGGTCGTCAGCTTCGAGCTGAAGGGCGGGGTGGATGCGGGACGCGCACTCGTCGAAAGCGTCCAGCTGTTCAGCCACCTGGCCAACATCGGCGACGTGCGCAGCCTGATCATCCATCCGGCATCGACGACGCACTCGCAGCTCTCCCCCGAGCAGCAGCTCACGACCGGCGTCACGCCGGGCCTCGTGCGTCTGTCGGTCGGGCTCGAGCACGTCGACGACCTCAAGGCCGACCTCGAGGCCGGCTTCGCGGCGGCGCGCAAGGTTGCCGCGGAGGCAGCTTCGGCGTAACAGTCGCCCGGCGCGCCGATCGGCGCGTAACAGACGGCACGTCGCGGGAGAATGACCGGATGGATTGGCAGACTCCCGAGGACGCGGTCCCCTCCGCGTTCATCACGGAGTCGAATCGCCGCGCCGTCATGGCAGCGCCTCCCGCGTCGGGAGCGTGGCGTGTCGGCGACGACCCCGGCGACCGGCAGTTCCTGCCGATCGGCGATCTGGTCCTGGAAAGCGGCGCCACCCTTCCCGGCGTGACGATCGCCTACGAGTCGTGGGGCGAACTGAACGCGGACGCGAGCAACGCGGTCCTGGTCCTCCATGCGCTGACGGGCGACAGTCACGTCATCGGACCGGCCATGCGCGGCCACCCCACCGCCGGCTGGTGGACGGGCCTGGTCGGCAGCGGCAAGCCTCTGGACCCCGCCGACTGGTTCGTCGTCGCGCCGAACATGCTCGGGGGATGCCAGGGGTCGACGGGGCCGGCATCGCCGGGCCCGGATGGCGCAGAGTGGGGCTCCCGGTTCCCGTACGTCAGCATCCGGGACCAGGTCGCCGCGCAGCGCGCGTTCTCCGACGTCCTCGGTGTGACCCGCTGGGCCGCCGTGCTCGGCGGGTCGATGGGCGGGATGCAGGCCCTCGAGTGGGCGGTCGGCTCACCCGAGCGGGTCGAACGCTTCGCCATCCTCGCGGCACCCCCGCTGTCGAGTGCCGACCAGATCGCTCTCAACTCGGTGCAGAGCGAGGCGATCCGCGCTGACCCCGCGTTCGCCGGCGGCGACTACTACGACGCGACCGACGGCACCGGACCACACCGCGGCCTGGCCCTCGCCCGGCGCATGGCGCTGCTCAACTACCGTTCGCCGACCGAGCTGAACGACCGCTTCGAGCGCAGCTGGCAGTCGGGGCTGAGCCCCCTCGGCGGCGGCGGGGTGTTCGCGGTCGAGAGCTACCTGGGATTCCACGGCAACAAGTTCACGCGGCGATTCGACGCCAACAGCTACCTCGTGCTGGTGGATGCGATGAACAGCCACGACATCGGCCGCGACCGCGGGGGCACGATCGCCGCCCTCGAGCGGGCCACCTCACGGGCGCTCGTGCTCGGAATCGACTCCGACCGGTTGTTCCCGGTGCCCGGCCAGCAGCTGATCGCGAAGCATCTGCCGGGCAACATCGACGGCGACGTCCCGGTCGTAATCGAATCGCCCTTCGGGCACGACGCGTTCCTGATCGAGGACGTCCTCGTCGGCACGGAGCTGCGGCGCCTGCTAGAACACTGATATGGCATCCTCACGTTCGGGAGTGCGTCGCGCTCTCGCGGGAATCGCGGCCCTGGCGGCCGCAGTCGCAACGCTCACCGGGTGCGCGCCCACCGCATCCACGGAGGCACCCGACGGCGTGCGGGTCTCGGTCTACCAGCCGCGGCCCGACGTGCCGAAGAACCGGATGGCCATCCAGGTGCACAACGACGGCGACGAGCCGATCACGATCACGAGCGCGGAGCTGCATTCGAGCTTCTTCACCGACGACATGGTGTGGGGACCCGATCGCACCTCGACGGTGGCCCCGGGCTACGCGGTCGACCTGCGTGTCGACCTGCCGACCGAGGCGGACTGCTCTGGCGCGGAGCCGCAGCTGACGGCGACGTTCGGGTGGACCGTCGGCGACTCCAGCGGCACGGCCGTTGTCGAGCCCGAAGATCCGTTCCACCTGCTCGATCTGCTGCACGACGCCGCCTGCCTCATCGGGAGCGTCGACGAGGTCGCGAAGCTGACGGCGGTGTCGCTGGACGCCCCCGCACAGTTGCCCGCGCCCGCCGAGCTGGTGATCTCGGTCGAGGCCACCGGTGCCGAGGGCACGGTCACCCTCGACACGATCCACAGCACGACCCTGCTGAATCCGGCCGGTCCTGACGGCGTCGGGGTGGCGGAGCTCGACCTCGGGATCGTGATCGACAAGGACGGGCCGGCGGAGGTCCGGATTCCCATCGTGCCGAACCGGTGTGATGCGCACGCTCTCGCGGAAGACAAGGTCGGCACCCGGATGCCGCTCTACGTCACCGCGCCCGACGGCTCGTCGGGCAGGCTCGTGCTCAGCGCCACGGACGAGCTGCGCTCCCAGATGTATGCGTTCTACTCGTCGTTCTGCAGCTTGTAGCCGCGCAAAAACAGGGCCGGGGGGCCGCCTCTCGGCAACCCCCCGGCAGTCCCCCCGAGTGCGACCGGTGATGCTAGGCCACCCCGATCGCGTGGGATGTGTGGCGCGACCCTCACGGGAACGCCCCTCTGCCCCTGACTTTACGCGGATTCCGCTGCGCGTCCGCTACCGCGTGGCACCCCCCGTTCGTGTCACAGCCTGTGTCAGCATGGCTTCGTCATGGACCTGATCACCAAAGAGCGCGACCGGCTGCTCCAGCGGGCTTCGCGGATCTACGGTCTCAGCTTCACCGCCGTGGCTCTGCTGTGCGGTGCGCTGCCCGGAGCCGTCGATCCCCTGGCGCTGCTCATCTCGCTGCCGCTGTTCGGGCTGCTCGTCGTCGCGCAGATCCGCATCGGCGTGAGCCGCTCGCTGCTGTGGATTCTGATCGTCATCGTGAGCGGCGCCGCCATCATCGGTGTCTTCCGCTACGTGGGACGCGGCCCGTCGGCCGAGGCGGGCTACTCGGCGATCGTCGAGCTGGCCGCCGCCTCGATCGCCGCCATCGCCATCGTCCTGACCTCGACGGCGCCGCGGATCGTGCTCCTCATCGTGTCGTTCGCCGCCGTCTCGGGCGGCGCGGTGCTGGTGACCGCGGACCTGCAGCACATGCTGCGGACCGCCGGAGTCATCGTCCTCGGCTGGCTGCTGCCCGCCGCGATCGCCGTCTGGATCAGCGTCGGGGTCCCTCAGGTCGAGAAACGCATCGCGAGCATCGGCCGCGCCCACCGCGCCGAGCGCCAGGCGAGCGAGCTCGAGGCGCAGCGCCGCCAGTCTGCGCGGCTGCTTCACGACACGGTCCTCGCGACGCTGACCCTCCTGGCCCATTCCGGCGTCGGCGTGAAACCGGATGCCTTGCGCGAGCAGGCTGCGGACGACGCGCGACTGCTGCGACAGCTGCGCCTCGGATCGAATCCCACCCCGCCTGCCGAGGGCGAGCCATACCTCTCGACGGCCACCTCCCCCCTCCCGATCATGGACGAGATCGTTCTCGGCACGACGCTCGAGTCGGTGCAGCAGCGCTTCAGCCGGATGGGACTGCAGGTCAGCTGGCACGGCACCGGGCAGGTGCTCCTGCCGAGCGAGGTGCTCGACGCGTTCCTGCTCGCGCTCGCCGAATGCCTCGAGAACGTGCGCCGCCACTCGGGAGTGACCGAGGCGCACGTGACGATCACCGAGGACGAGAAGATCGTTCGCGCGCTGGTGACCGACTCGGGTGTCGGGTTCGACATCGGCAACATCGACGACGCCAAGCTCGGCTTCACGGAGTCGGTCGTCGCCCGCCTGCGCGACGTGGGCGGCAACGCACGACTGTTCTCGGCTCCGGGGTCGGGCACGACGGTCGTGCTCGAGGTGCCGCGATGAGGGGTACCGCGATGAGGGAGCCACGATGACCTTCTCCGCACCGGAAGAGAACACCCTCGGCGTCGTCATCTCCGGCGCGGGACGCCGGAGGGTCAAGCAGCCGCGTCGCTCGGGGCGCATAGCCAACAGCGCCCACCGCGCCAGCCTCGGTGTCGCCTTCCTGGGGCTCGGCGCCGCGATCGTGGTGGGGCTCCGCACGATCTACGGATTCAGCTGGTTCGTCGCGCTGTGGGGCGGCGACAGCTACCCGAAGCCGATCGCGGCACTCGCTGCCTGGATCGTGCTCGTGGCCGTGCTCATCGGGGCGGTCATCGCCGCGCGCATCATCAACGACCGGCTCCCCGACTGGGTCTTCGCGCTCTTCCTCACCGGCCTCGCGGTCTCGGTCGCCCTCGACATCATCGCCGTCTGGGACCTGCACAGCATCGGCAGGAACGCGACCGCAGCGCTCGCCGCCGGGATGACCCTCCTGGTCGTCGTCACGGTGCGCGGTCCCATCGAGATCCTCACCGCCGCCGGAGTGCTTGCCCTCGGGCTCGCGGTCGCGATGTTCCTCAACGCGCCGGTCGGCGGCGTGCTCGATGGCGACTGGATCGCCCCGCAGCTCACCGCGATCGCCTTCGCCGTGCTGCCTGCCGCGATCGGTGTCGTGATCGTGGAGGCGTTCCGCCGCATGGTGCAGGTCGAGCTGGATCGCGTGCTGACCCAGAGCACCGTTTCGGCACCGCGGTTCGCAGTGGGCATGCTCGCCTCGGAGGAGCTCGCCCGCCTCGACCTCGCGGCGGAGGAGCTCCTCGACTCCATCGCGACCAAGAAGACGCCCCTGCCGCTGGCACCGAAGATGGCGTCGGTCGCGGCGTCCCTGGCCACCGAGCTGCGACTGCACCTTATCGAGGGGCGACGGGAGACCTGGCTGTATCACGCGATCAGCGAGTCGGAGCTGCTCGGCAAGTCGGTGACGCTCGTCGACAAGTCGAGCCTGGCCGGCCTCCTGGACCCGTCGCAGCGTGACGGTCTGCTCTCCACCGCATGGCTGCTGGTGAGCGACACCACCAAGGCGAACCCCACGACGACGGTCAACGTCCAGATCGGCCCGGTCGCCCCGGGCGACAACGGCGGCACCGGCACCGACCACAAGCTGGCGATCCCGATCGTCATCACGACAACCGGTGTTCCACGGAATCGTGTCGACCCGACGATCTGGGACGCCGTCGGACGGGTCGGGCGATACTCTGACTCCACCCAGGATTCCAGCCTGCGCGTCGACATCGAGTGCCTCGTCGACAATCCGGCCGATCAATAGACCCCCGCAGTCCGAACGACACGTGCATCACAGAACCGGAAGGAGAACGACCGATGGCAGACCCCATCCGACTCGCTCTCGTCGATGACCACAAGATGCTGCTCGGCGCACTCACGGAGTGGATCCGCAATGCCGCGGACGACATCGCGATGGTGTGCGCCGTCAGCACCTGGCCCGAGCTGCTCACGCATCCCGAGTTCCCCGTCGACGTCGTACTGCTCGACCTGGACCTCAAGGACAACATCCCGGTCTCGCTGAAGATCTCCACGCTCAAGACGACCGGGGTGCGCGTCGTGCTGATGAGCACCTACTCGGAACCGAACGTGGTGCGCGAAGCCCTGGCCTCCGGCGCTCTCGGGTACCTGGTCAAGAGCGAGGACGCCGGCATGATCGTCGAGGCGATCCGGGCGGCCGCGCAGGGCGAGAGCTTCATCTCGGCCGAGCTCGACCTCGCGCTCAACGCCGGCGACATCGGCGGAGCACCGAAGCTCAGCGCACAGGAGCGACGCGTAATGGCGCTCTACGGCGGTGGTGAGCCGGTGAAGTCGGTCGCCTACGAGCTGGGCATCTCCGAGGAGACGGCGAAGAGCTACCTCAAACGGATCCGGGAGAAATACCGGGTGGCCGGCATCGATGTCGGCACCAAGGTGGCGCTGCGGAAGCGCGCGATCCAGGACGGCATCCTGATCCAGGACGCGCCGAGCGGGTCGTTCTAGCTAGGTCGGGTCGATCGGCGGGCGCGTCTTCAGGGACCCGGTCTCGGTGAGCGCGTACTTGCTCACCAGCGCGCCCGCGACGGCGAACAGCACACCGGGCACGCACAGTGCGAGCCCGACCCAGGTCGGAGCGACGAAGCCGAACCCGGCAGCGATCACGACGCCGCCGAGGAACGCACCCAGGGTGTTGCCCAGGTTGAGCGACGAGTGGTTGATCGCGGCGGCGAGCGTCTGGGCGTCGCCGGCGACATCCATCAGGCGGGTCTGGATGAGGGGAGACAGCGTCGCCGCCGACCCGCCGACCAGCAGCAGGCCCGCGAACAGCCCGACCGGGTTCGCCGCGGTCAGCGCAAGGAGCGTGAGCGACACCGCGAACGCGGCGAAGCACAGGAAGATCCCGCGCACCGCTCCGCGGTCGGCGAGACGGCCGCCGATCACGTTGCCGATCGTCATGCCCACTCCGAGCGCGACGAGTGCGAACGGGACGAACCCGGACGGCAGACCGGTCACCTCGGTGGCCAGCGGCGCCACGTAGCTGTAGACGGCGAAGAATCCGCCGAAGCCGATGGCGCCGGTCAGCAGCGCGAACCACACGCCGATCCGCCGGAACACCTTCAGCTCCCGCCGGAACGTCGCGGCCGGGTCGCCGGGCCGCGCCGGCACGAAGATCAGGATGGCGGCGAAGGTCGCAGCGAAGATGGCCGCGACCACGAGGTAGGCGGCCCGCCAGCCCGCCGACTGGCCGAGCAGGGTGATGAGCGGAACCCCGACGACGTTCGCGATCGTGAGGCCCGAGAGCACGAAGGCGATCCCGCGGCCGCGCTTGCCCGGACCCATCAGGCTCGAGGCGACCAGTGCGGCGACCCCGAAGTACGCGCCGTGCGGAAGGCCGGCGACGAATCGCGCGGCCACCACGAGCTCGAAGGTGGGTGCGACGGCCGATGCGATCGTGCCGACGGTGAAGGCGGCCGCGAGGACGACGAGCAGGCCGCGCCGGGGAAAGCGTGCCGCGAGCGCCGCGATCGTGGGCGCCCCGACGACGACACCGGCCGCGTACGCCGCGATCATCGCGCCCGTCTGGGCGAGGGCGTTCTCCGGAGATGCCGCGTACGTCGCCGGCAGCAGGTCGCGCGCGATCTCGGGCAACAGCCCCATGGCAACGAACTCGGTCGCGCCGATGCCGAAGCCGCCCAGCGCGAGCGCGAGCAGGGCGAGGCGCACGCGACCCGGCGAGAGTGTCGTCACGGCAGAGTCTCCGGCCGCGGGCGTATCGCCTCCACGATCGCCGACACCGCCCAGACCAGCAGCACCAGGTACAGCACGTTCCGCGCCGTGAGGCCGAGGAGCATGACGAAGTTGAGGCCGAGGAGCGCGCCGTAGAGGTACGGGTACAACGCCTGCGTCGCGGCCGCGATGACGAGTCCCAGCACAGCGGGCACCCGGAACGACGGCCCGCGGCCCAGCGTCGACGCCGTCAGTCCGAAGAC
The DNA here is from genome assembly GCA_039917005.1 of Pseudolysinimonas sp. Lineage (GTDB taxonomy): Bacteria > Actinomycetota > Actinomycetes > Actinomycetales > Microbacteriaceae > JBDSKH01. The sequence goes on along the minus strand of JBDSKH010000038.1, from coordinate 1,759 downwards.
GATGGGGACCGCGAGCCAGGTGACGAACTGCGGCGACCCGACCTTGTTGAACAGGATGAGCGCCGTCGTGATCGCGAGGGCGAGCGGCGGCAGGAGACGCCCCGCGTCGGCGCCCCGCCGGATCGCGACGACGCCGAGGACCAGGAGCATCGCCGTCACGATCGCGAGCAGGGGCGTCATGATGCTCGCCGCCGTCACCGACCCCGGACCGACCACCTGATAGGTGAGGATCGCCTGGTCGTAGTACACGAGGCTCCGCGAGGAATGACTCACGTAGGCGTCCCACATCCAGAACGTGCCGATCGGCGATTCGACCTGGAGCCCGCGACCGGTCTGCTGGCCGATGAAGCTGAAGACGTTGGCCCCCGCTCCGAGCAGCAGGGCGACGATGCCGATGAGGGCCGAGGCGATCACCGCCGTGAACACGATCGTCAGCCGCTCGCGGACCGCCACCACGATCGCGGCGATCAATGCGGCCGGCCACACCTTGATCCAGGTCGCGATGGTGAGCAGCACGGCCGCGAGCCTCGGCATGGTGCCCAGCACCAGCATCCCGATGATCGCGATCGGGACCATGACGGAGTCGATGCGCCCCAGGGCCACGGGCCCGAGCAGCAGGAGGAAGCCGAGCCACCACCACCCCACGCGGGCGACCCGCGGATCGCGCCCGAATGCCGTGATCACCGCGAACGCCGCCGCATCGAAGATCATCACGAGGGTCAGCCAGGTGGGGACGTAGAAGTCCGGGCCGAACAGGTAGGCCACGATCATCGGCACGAGGGCGAGGATCGGGTAGACCCACGCGGTGTCGATCCCCGGCCAGATTCCCGCCTCGAGCCCGTGCTGCACCCAGAACAGGTAGACGAACGTCACGTCGCCGAGCGGGTAGCCCGACCCGTAGAGGGCGAGCATGCTCAGCACGAAATGCACGACGAAGAAGCCCGCCCAGAGGGCGACCGGATGGCGGGGCAGGCTCGCGAGAGCGGTGCGGATGCCGTCCGAACGCGGCGCAGCATCCGTCATCTTTCCAGCGTAGCGGCGTCACGAATCGCAACCGTTCGACCTCGGACCCCGCCGCGCGCGAGAATGGAGGCCACCGCATCCCGACGCACCCCCGAGGAGTCACCATGGCCCGTCATTCGTTCCATCGTTCCGCCGCAGCGCTGCTGGCCGGCGCGGCCGCCGTCGCCGTCGTCCTGACCGGATGCCAGGCCGGGGGCGGGGATGCCGGTGACGGCGACTCCGGGTCCGGCTATGTCACCGACGGCAAGATCACGATCGGCACCGGCGAGCCCGCCTACTACCCGTGGGTCATCGACGACGCGCCCGAATCGGGCGAGGGGTTCGAGGCGGCGATCGCCTGCGCCGTGGCCGAGCAGCTCGGCTTCGACAAGGAGGACGTCGTCTGGGTGCGCACCACCTTCGATGAGGCCATCGCACCCGGCCCGAAGGACTTCGACTTCAACCTGCAGCAGTTCTCGATCACCGAGGAGCGTGCCGCGGCCGTCGACTTCAGTTCGCCGTACTACGAGACCACGCAGGTCGTCATCACGACCGAGGCGTCGGCCGCGGCCGGAGCCACCTCGATCGCCGACCTGAAGGGCTACCTCATCGGTGCCCAGGTCGGCACCACCAGCTTCGACGCGATCGAGCAGCAGATCGCTCCGGATGCCGGCGCTCAGGTATACAACACCAACGACGACGCCAAACTCGCCCTCGAGTCGGGCCAGGTCGATGCGATCGTCGTCGACCTGCCGAC
>JBDSKH010000037.1:0-13244 GCA_039917005.1 Pseudolysinimonas sp. | reverse complement strand
GGAGGCGGCCGCACGCGCCGCGGCAGCGGCTGCGGCCGCGGCTCGCGGTGCGAACGCGGCAGGCTGGGCACGTCCGTCGGGCGGTTACATCTCCAGTGGATTCGGGATGCGGTACCACCCGATCTATCACTCCTGGCGATTGCACAACGGCACGGACATCGCCGGCCAGGGTTGCGGCGCTCCGATCGACGCGGCGCACAGCGGGGTCGTCACCTACGCCGGATGGAACGGCACCCTGGGCAACTACGTGCAGATCGACCACGGCGACGGCACGTCCTCCGGCTACGGCCACATCGTCGGCGCGGGGATCCTGGTCGGCTACGGGCAGAGCGTCGCAGCCGGACAAGAGATCGCGCGCGTCGGGTCGACCGGAGCATCGACCGGATGCCACCTGCACTTCATGATCCGGATCAACGGCGCGCTCGCCGACCCCGTGCCCTTCATGGCCGACCGTGGCATCCGGCTCGGCTGACGCCCGCCTACAGGGCCTTGACCGCCGTCAGGACCTTGGTCAGCGAATCCTTCGCGTCGCCGAAGAGCAGCGTCGTCTGGGGTTCGTAGAGCAGCTCGTTCTCGATGCCCGCGAATCCGGGGCGCATCGACCGCTTGAGGAACACGACCTGCTTGGCGGCCGCCACATCGAGGATCGGCATGCCGTAGATCGGTGAACCGGGGGACGTCTTCGCGGCAGGGTTGACGACGTCGTTCGCGCCCACGACGAGCGCGACATCGGCCGTCTTGAACTGCGGGTTCACCTCGTCCATCTCCTCGAGCACCTCGTAGGGGACGCTCGCCTCGGCGAGCAGCACGTTCATATGCCCGGGCATGCGGCCGGCGACCGGGTGGATGCCGAACACCACGTGGATGCCCTTCGCCTCGAGAGTCGTGGCCAGCTCGGCCATCACGTGCTGCGCCTGGGCGACGGCGAGGCCGTAGCCCGGTACCACGATCACGTTCTGCGCGTATCCGAGCAGGATGGCGACGTCCTCGGCCGTCGACGAGCGAACCGGCCGGTCGGACTGGGTCGTCGACCCCGCCGTCGAACCACCGCGGAAGGCCCCGAAGATGATGCCCGTGACGCCGCGCCCCATGGCCGACGCCATTGCGCGGGTGAGGATGGTTCCCGATGCCCCGACGAGCGTCCCGGCGACGAGCAGCAGGATGTTGTCGAGCACGAGGCCGGACGCCGCGACCGCGAGGCCGGTGAACGCGTTGAGCAACGAGATGACGATCGGGACGTCGGCGCCCCCGACCGGAAGCACCAGCAGCACGCCGGTGACGAGCCCCAGGCCGAGCAGCACGATCGCGGCCACGAGCGAGTGAGTCGCGACGACGAATCCGCCGCTGGTCACGGCGCCCGCGAGCACGAGGCCCATCACGACCGGCTGGCCGGGGAACGTGATCGGCCGGGTGGGCATCAGCTCCTGCAGCTTCGCGAAGGTGATCGCCGAGCCCGAGAACGAGACCGCGCCGACCAGAACCGTGAACGCGACGGCGAGCCCGGTCCACGGCGATTCGGAGTGCGAGAGTTCGAGCAGGGCCACGAGCGAGGCCGCGCCGCCGCCGACGCCGTTGAAGAGCGCGACGAGCTGCGGCATCTGGGTCATCTTGACGACGCGCGAGACCGGTGCGGCGATCGCAGCGCCCACCGCGATGGTCAGGAGGATCCACGGCAGGTTGTCGAGCTTCATCGACAGGAACACTGTGACGAGGGCGATGAGCGCGCCGAACGCGCCGATCAGGTTGCCGCGGCGTGCGGTCGGGGGAGAGCTCAAGCCCTTGAGGGCGAGGATGAAGCAGACGGCGGCGACCAGGTACAGGCCGGCGGCCCATTCGACCGGGAGGAGGCTCACTTGGCGTCCTCCTTCGGGGCCGGCGCCGCGGCAGGTTTGGGTCGTCGGCCGAACATCTGCAGCATCCGGTCGGTCACGACGAAACCGCCCACCAGGTTGGCGGTCGAGAGCAGCACGGCGAGCAGGGCGATCACGAGCACGAGAGGCTCGCTCGCCTGACCCGCGACGATGATGGCGCCGACCAGGATGATGCCGTGAATCGCGTTGGCGCCCGACATGAGCGGGGTGTGCAGAGTGCTCGACACCTTCGAGACGACCTCGAAGCCGACGAAGACCGAGAGCACCAGGACGGTGAGGGTGGTGATGGCGTCCACTAGCGGGCGTCCTTTCCATCGCGGGTCATGCAGGCGCCGGCGACGACCTCGTCCTCGAAGTCGGGCGCGACCTTGCCGTCGGTCGTCAGGAGAGCCACGAAGTTCGCGATGTTCTTGGCCAGCAGCCGCGAGGCGTCGACCGGCATCCGTGATGCGGCGTCGCTCATACCGACGATCGTGACCGTGCCGCCCGTGACCTTCACCAGGACGTCCTCGCCGGGCTTGCTGCCCTCCACGTTGCCGCCGGATTCTGCCGCGAGGTCGACGATCACCGATCCGGGTCGCATCCCCTTCAGAGCGGCGGCCGTGATGAGCTTGGGCGCCGGGCGGCCGGGGATGGCCGCGGTCGTGATGATCACGTCGGCATCCGCGATGTGCGGGGCGAGCAGCTCCTGCTGGCGCTTCGAGCGATCGGCGGCGAGCTCCTTGGCATATCCGCCTGCGGCGTCTCCCGCCGTGTCGAGATCGATGTTGATGAACGTGGCGCCCATCGAGCCGACCTCGTCGGCGGATGCTGCGCGCACGTCGTACGCGGACACCTTGGCGCCCAGGCGCTTGGCCGTCGCGATCGCCTGCAAGCCGGCCACTCCGGCGCCGAGTACGAGCGCGCGGGCCGGTGGGATCGTGCCGGCGGCCGTCATGTAGAGCGGGAAGAACCGGGGGAACCGGATCGCCGCTTCCAGCACGCAGCGATAGCCGGCGACCAGCGCCTGCGAGGTGAGGGCATCCATGGACTGCGCGCGCGAGATGCGGGGGAGCAGCTCGAGCGCGAACGTGGTGATCGTGCGATCCCGCAGTGCCGCCGTCGCATCCGGGTCGCTCCCGGGCGCCGCGAGCCCGACGGTGATGGCGCCGGCGCGCAGCTTCTTGGCGAGGGCTGCCGAGATCGGGCTCACATGCGCGAGCACGTCGACCTTCGCGAGATCGACGGCGGCGACAGTGGCACCCGCCGCCGTGTAGTCGGCGTCGGCGTGGCCAGAGGCCTCGCCCGCTCCGGGTTCGACGGTCACCGTGAGCCCGGCTGTCTTGTACTGGGCGACGGTGTCGGGGGTGATGGCCACCCGGCGTTCGCCGCCGGTTCCGGCCTCGCGCCTGGCTGCGACTCTCATGCGACTCCTTCATCGTGCATTCCGCTGCGACCGTATCAGCGCCCAGGGTGCGCGGAGTGGCGGAACGCCTGCGTGCTCGGCGAGGCGATCGGGATGACGGCCCGCCCCGTCAGGATGCTCGCTTACTGTAGGAAGCATGGATCCCATCACCGGCGGTATCGGCGGCCTGATCGCCCTGGTCATCTTCATCGTCACCGTCGTGTCCATCGTGAACAACCGCAATCACGGTTTCGGCGGCAAGTTCATCTGGATCCTGGTCGCGTTCTTCCTCAGCGTGCTGGGCTCGATCCTGTGGCTGATCTTCGGGCGCGGCCGCGTGCGCTGAGCAGCAATCAGACACCGGCGACTGAGTTCTGGGCGGGGCGTAAGGCGCGCTCAGACCGCCTCGGGGAGCTCCTGCGGTTCCGGCTGCCTCTCCAGTTGGTGGCGTCCCGTGCGGCCTTCGTGAATTCGGCATAGTGCGTCGAAGACCTCTTGCGCATTTGGGCGCTCGAGTTGATCACGGGAGGTCATCGCCGCGATCAGCGCGCGCCATTCGAACGGCAAGCCGGGAGGCAACTCCGGGTCGGTGCTGAGCCGGACATTCTCGGTCTCGGGAGTCGCGACGGGGAACGCGAGGCGCCGAGTGAAGCACTCGAGAAGGACTAGTCCTAGGGAGTAGATGTCACTCGGCGTGCCGACCCCGGAGCCGAGCAGCTGCTCGGGGCTCACGTAGGCGGCCGTGCCCGACGTCGCGCTCCCGTACCCTCCCGGCAGGTCACCGCTCTGCAGCGAAATACCGAAGTCTCCGAACTTCGCGCGCCACCCGCCCCCGGCGCCATATTGCGTGAGGAGCACGTTTGCGGGGGAGATGTCTCGATGTACGATCTCCTGTCCGTGGAGGTATCTCAGCGCATCGGCTAGGTCTCGCCCGAGCACAACGATCTGCTCCGCTGTCGGTGGGGCACTCGCGAGAGCGTTGCGGAGGTTGTCGCCGGACGCCAGTTCCATCACGAGGAAAGCCCGCGGTCGACCCAGTTCGGAGGTGTCCACGCCGGCATCCAGTAGGCCGACAATGCCGGGATGATTGAGGGAGGCCAGAAGGCGGAGCTCCTTCTCTTGCAGCACCATGTCGTTTCCCGAAGCCTCGAGATCGAACACCTTGATCGCGACGAATCGGCCGAATACGCCGTCGTGCGCCCTGTACACGGTCGCCGCCGATCCCCGGCCGATCACCGATTTCAGCTTGTAACGCCCGAGGGGTCGCGCGCCGCTGATAATCGGCACCCCCCGCCTGAACCGCCTGGGAAGTATGTTCATCGGCCGCGCCCCGTCTCACCTCGGGTAGCGGGGTCTGGGCTACTGGTCTACGCAAACAGTACTGCGGTTCGGGCCCGCCGAAGTGTCAGATCTGCAAGTGTCGATCCACGATCGCACGTGCGACGGCTTCCAGCAGTTCGCCATTGGCCCGGGCATGGGTCCGGATGAGGCGGAACGCCTCGTCCATGTCGACCTGGCGAGTGTGGGCGACGACTCCCTTGGCTTGCTCGATCGTGATGCGGCTTTCGAGCGCGTGCCGGAGTTGCTTCTCGGTGAGGTCCGCCTCCCGGAAGGCCCGTTCCTGCAGGATGCCGATCGTCGCGACGTCGGCCATCGCCTGAGACGCCGCCACATCCTGATCCGACAACTCGCCCTCGCGTTCTCGAAAGAGATTGAGGGCGCCGATGGTCTCTTTGCGCAGCCGCAGCGGGATTGAGTGGATCGAGGCATAGCCCAGCTCACGGGCTCGATCGGCGAAAAGCGGCCATCGATCCGCAACAGATGCCAGATCGGGTACCGACACGACCACCCCCCGCAGGTAGGCCTCGACGCACGGTCCCTCGCCTTCCCGCAGCTGCATGAGCTCGATGAGGTGAGTGCGTTCGCTTGTCGACGCGATCACACCGAGTTCGCCGGCAGGATCCGCGAGGATGATGCCGGCGTCTGCGGCGTCGAACAGCAAGGCTGATCGCTCCACCAAGGTGTGCAGCAGGTCGACGACGTCGTACCCGACGACCATGCTGTCGGCCAGGACCACGAAGGTCTCGGCTAGGAGTGCCTCGCGCGGCTGCGCAGTCATTCGTTCAGCATATGCGTGCCCGCCGGTCTCAGGCATCGGACAGATCGATCCGGCGGCCGACGATCTCGCCAGCCAGCGCCCTTACGGTCAATCCAGCCGCGAAAGCGTGCGCCTGGATGATCACGAGCGCCTCGACGGCGGTCACACCGAGCTGTGCCACTACCATCCCGGTGGCCTGGTGCACTTCGCGCCGTGAGTAGGTCTCGTCGAGCGGCGTGTCCATCCGGGAGAAGGTGCGTCTCAATACCTGGGTCGCTGCGATGTCGACAAGCGCGCCGATACTGGCGAGGTCGTAGCGCGAAAGCGTCTCCGGAGTGTCGGAGTAGAGGCCGAGCGCGCCGAGCTCGACCGTGCCGGTCGTCAGCGGCAACGCCAGCACGGCTCGCGTCGGCAGGTCAGCGGCCGCGCCGGCAAAGATCGGCCATGGTGATGGCGACCGGCGGATGTCATGCGCGAAGACCGGCCGCTGCTCGCGGACCGACTGCCACGACGGACCCTCGCCGAGATCGATCTGCAGTTCGTCGAGGCGTGCGGCGTCGTCATCGCTCGCGCACAGGGTCTCGTTGCCGAAGGTCGCACCGAGCGTCGAGAGAGCAGCCCGCGTGCCCGGCATCGCGAGTACGAAAGGCGCGCAGAGCGACATTCCGGTCCGGTGTGCAGCGCGCAGCTCTGCCGCAGCATGCCGGAACTCGCGACGATTCACCACGCTCCCGCGGCGCTCAGTTTTCAGGCCGAGTCCGGACGACCAGCTGTGCGGGAGTCGCCTTCGTCGTTGCCCCATCCGGCGTCACCGGTGCGTCGCCGTCGACGCTGCGCGCGGCTTCGGTCATGTACTGCCGTCGCACCTGGCGCCAGCGGGTGGTCGCGGCGGCCTCCCGTCGCTCGCTGATGTCGCGGAGGAGGGAGGCGGTGGTGATGCGATGGCGGGGCACCGGGTGAACGTTACGCGGCGCACCTGTACCGCCTCCCAGACAAAGGGCGAGAGCCCCGGCCCGCCTAGGCGGATCGGGACTCTCGTCGGTTTTCAGGTCTGCGTCAGACCCGCGAGCGCCCGCCGAGGTAGCGGACGAGCCACACGATGGCGGCGATCACGAGCAGCACGATGCCGACCCACAACAGGAAGTTCAGCGACGGCACGAAGCCACCCGTGAACAGCAGGATGACCGCGATGATCGCAATGATGATGACGAGGGTGCTCATGGTGTTGATCTCCTTTTGGCCACCGTTCGTAGCGGGGGCTCCACTTACACAATCGCGAGCCGGGGGGCCGCGGGCACCGTTTCAGGAAACGTCCAGGTGATGCCCCCGCAGCATCCAGGTCATGGCGTCGTTCGCCGTCGTTTTCAGCACTTTTGCCGGTCGGGGGTGTAACCATGCTTCATGGATGCACTCGCTCAACTCGTCGGCGGGTGGATGGCGCACCAGCGTTGGTACGCCGGTAAGGGCGGAGTCCCGCGTCTGCGCACCGTGGGCGACATCTCGCTCGAGAGCCCGGATCCGAGTGCTCGCGTCCACATCCTCCTGCTGGCAGACGACGCCGATCCGCGCAAGGCGGTGTACCAGGTCCCTGTGGTCGAGCGTCGCGACGTTCCAGAGGGTTCCGAGCCGCATCTGATCGGCGCCAACGGCGACCGCGCCGTCTTCGACGGCCCCTTCGACCCCGCGTTCGCGGCCGCCGTCCTCGGCGCGATCCGCGGCAACGCCCATCCGACCGGTGGCGAGCAGGTGACGGGCAGTGGGGTGCTGGGCGGCGAGCAGTCGAACACCTCCATCGTCGTATCCACGCGATCCGCGGGCGAGGTCATGGTCAAGGTCTTCCGTGTCGTTCAGCACGGGCAGAACCCGGATGCCGAGCTGCAGGGCGCGCTGAGCTCGATCGGCGCCGAATACGTTCCCCACTTCGTCGGATCGCTCGACGCCGAGTGGAAAGACGCTGGCGAGACGATGGGCGCGGGTCAGCTCGCGATCGCCCAGGAGTTCCTGCGCGGCGCCGAGGACGGCTGGCTGATAGCCCGGCGGGCCGTCGACGCGGGCACCGACTTCTCGCGCGAGGCGTTCGAGCTGGGCCGCGCGACGGCGGCGTTGCACGCCACCCTGGCGTCGCGCCTGCCCACTGAGCGGCCCGAGCCGCGCGCCGTCGCCGCGATGACCGCGATCTGGACGGCACGGCTCGAGGCGGCCGTCCACGACGCGCCCAGCCTCTCCGCGCACCGCGATGCGATTCAGATCGCGTACGCCGATGCGGCCGTGTCCGACTGGCCGCGCCTGCAGCGCATCCATGGCGACCTGCACCTCGGGCAGATCCTGCACGCGCGAGCCGGAGGCGTCGAGCGCTGGGTGTTCATCGACTTCGAGGGCGAGCCGCTTCGCACGATCGAAGAGCGCACCCGCCCCGAGCCGCCCCTGCGCGACCTCGCCGGAATGCTGCGGTCGTTCGACTACGCGGCCGCTTCGTCGGAGCACCCGGAGGCGGATGGATGGGCCCGCCGTGCGGGTGACGCCTACCTCGCGGGGTACACGGAGGGCGGCGGGAGCATCGGCGACCACGCGCTGCTCACCGCGTTCGAGCTCGACAAGGCGGTGTACGAGGCCAGCTACGAGGCGCGCAACCGGCCGTCCTGGCTGCCGATCCCGTTGCGCGCGATCGAGCGCCTGTCGTCGAAGTCGCTGGCCTAGGCGCGCCCGGTCCATGGTGCAGCTGGCCGACATCGCCGGAGAGCTCTACGGGCTCGACCTCGACGCCTTCACCGCCGAGCGCAACCGGCGGGCGAAGGACCTGCGCGCCGGTGACCGCGAGCTGGCCGTCGCGGTGGGGTCGCTGCCCAAGCCGTCGGCCTCGGCGTGGCTCGTCGACCAGCTGGTGCGGGCCGAGCCGGATGCCGTCATCGCTGCGCTCGCTCTCGGAGGCCCCCTGCGTGCCGCTCAGGCATCCTTCGACCGCGACGCCCTGCGCGAGCTCGGGGCTGAGCGCCGGGAGGCGTTGAGCGACCTCGCCGACGCCGCACGACGGGTCTCGGCCGATCGGGGACGCCCGCTCAGCAGCTCGATCGCCGACGAGGTCGAGCAGACGCTGCTCGCCGGGATCGCGGATGAGGCGGCCGGCGCCGCGGTGCGATCCGGCCGTCTGGTGCGAGCTCTGCTGACGGTGGGCGGCGACGCGGTCGACCTGGAGGGCGCGGTCGCAGCGCCCGGCGAGGAACTCGCCGATCGAGCCGCCCCAAAGCGCCCGGCACGGGCAACCGCCACCGCTACCGCGCCCCGCCCCGACAAGGCGGCGTCCGCACGTGCGGAACTCGACACCGCCCGCGCGGACGCGGAGGAGGCGCGCACGGGGCTCGCCGAGGCGGACGCAGCGCTGGCGGCCGCCGTCGAGACCCAGGAGGATCTGGTGGCGGAGCGCGACGATGCACTCGCCGAATACGAGCGCCTCGAGCGCGCGGTGTCCGACGCCGAGCGCCAGCGACGCGAGTCCATCCGGGAACGCGACCGCGCGAATCGCAGGGTGGAGGGCGCGGATCGCGTTGTCGCCCGCGCCGAGGCGCGGCTCGAGGCGGAGAGCTAGCCCGCGTCCGCCTGAGAGATCGGCATCGGCCCGGTCGCCGTCGACTCGAATCCGGGAGCGAGCGGTACGTTCATGGCCAGTCCGGCACCGCGATGGCGGGCGATCCGCGTGGCGAGATGCGTCATGTACGGGGCGTCGCCGGCGATGACCGAACCGTCGCGAGCCGTGACCTTCAGGATGATCGAGCCATCATGCGCGACCGCGGCGGCATGGATGAAGCGGTCGCGCTCATCCAGCAGCTCGTTGGCTCGCTGAGACCAGATCAGCCGGCGATTGTCGGTCTCCGCCGGCTCGACCGTGCTGATGTCCAGCTGCTCCAGGCGGGCCCCGGCGATGACCAGCTCGCCGAGTGCGCGCAGGAACTCGTTATTGGTGGTTGCTGCCCGCAGCGTCTCGTCCGTCATGTCCTGTCTCTCCCAGATCCGTCCAAGCCAGGTCGTGAACTGCTCAGACGTTACCGCGATGCAAAAATGGCAGCATCCCCTTGCGCGCGACCCCTGGATGGTGCATGGAGCCGGCCGTGACGCTGCCCTTCCGAGCGATTAGGCTCACCATACCGACTCCGAGGACACCGATGACCGACGACGACCAGCGGGTGGACCCGCGCTACGACCCCGCATTCCAGCGCGGGTTTGAGGGCCAGGTCAGGTCAGGACTGCGCAAGCGCACCTCGGTGCGCCGCTCGTCGCTGGTATCCCCCGCGCCGTATCGTGCGGAAGAGCCTGAGCCCGATGTTGAGGAGTACGGCGTGCAGGATGCGACCCAGACGCGCACCGGCGCCGAGGAGGAGCCGGAACCGGCCCCCGAGCACGTGCCGGTGAGTTCGCTCGGGGTGCGCGATCTTCGCCGCAACCCCTTCCTCATCGCCCTCGTCGCCGTCGGCCTGGTTCTGACGATCGGCGGAATCGCCTGGGCCGTCCACGCCCGGCAGACGGTCGCCGATCTGGCGACAGAGCTCGACTACTGGTACCTGCAGGCGTCGGTGGTGGGGGCGCCCCTGACCATCGTCGCCGGCATCGCCGTCCTCGCCGGCGTGCTGTTCGTCGCCGCGGCAAGGTGGAACCGCCGCAACTAGTCCCAACGTGGCCGTTAGCGGTGCTCGCGCCGCCAGACCAGCTTCAGCCCCGACCAGTCGACGTCGATCGCGGCGACCTTGACGTCCACCAGCTTGCGCGCCAGCGCCGCATCGCGGATGTCGTTCTCCGCCACGTCGCTCACGTGCCCCGCCGCCTTGCGCGGCCACGCGATCCATAGCCCACCGGCCGGGAAGATCCGCTGCTCGAGGCGCTCGAGTGCGGGGACGATCTCGGCCGCCGTGCGCACGAATGCCACGACGACGTCGGCGGGCCCAGATGCCGGGGCACGGTCGGCGGGCGCCGGCACGGTCTCGAAGGCCCAGCCGTCGGGTGCCGCGTCGACGTCCCACCGTGCTCCGGGCAGCATCCCGAGCTTCTTCAGCTGCGGGGTCCCCGAATAGCCGGCGTCGGCCATGCGGTCGGTCTTAGTCGCGCTTGTCGGCGTTCGGGTCGGCTTCCGGTGCGGGGATCGACGGGGCGGTCCCGTCGACGGGCGGCATCGTGACCGCGCGCGTCTGCACGAATGCCGTGCGCAGCACCGAGAAGCAGCCGAGGGCCCCGAAGACGAGCGCAAGAAGAAGGGGAACGGCGACGTTGCCGATGTTGTTGGCCAGGGCGTGGTTGAAGAAGGACCAGAACTCCCCGCTGGTCAGCGCGGTGACGACGTCGAGGTTGCGCTGGTTGGCGTACATCGGCACGACGTCCGCGACGAGGCCCGCCAGGAAGGACAGGAGGAGAGTCACGATCGTGATGATGGTCACGCGGATCGCGCCGGTGCGGCTCACGCGCCCGCCCGATCCGAAGCGGTAGAGCCAGAGGGCTCCGATCGCGACGCCGAAGGCGACGATCGAGGCCACCAGCCCGAACTGCCACAGAATGACCCAGGCGATGATGCCTGCCGGGATGATCAGCAACGCCATCAACGTTCCGCGGGGGACGTTCTCGGTGGGCTGGGACGGGGTCGTGACTTCCGGAGTCTGGCTCATACCGAAACGATAGCGGCAGGGACCGGCTGGCAATAAGACTCGTCTGCGCTCTAGCGGTGACGCCGATATTCCGCCACTCTGGCGGAGATAATCCCGCGTCCTGTCAACCAAACAGGCATCTGAGGCGTCGTAGGGATGTGAGCACGATTGTGACGGAGCGCGTCGAGATGGATCTCGACACCTTCGTTGCGACCGAGTACCCGAAGGTCGTCGCGGCCGTCGGGCTGATCACGGGCAACCGCCAGGATGCCGCAGACGCCGTGCAGGACGCGATCGTCGGGTATCTGGCCAAGCCGCCATCGCGACCCATCACGAACGTCGCGGCCTGGATCACTGTGGTGGCGAGCAACCGCGCTCGCGACCTGCAGCGATCCAAGGCCGCGGAGGGGCGCGCGCTGGCCAAGGTCGGCGTCGACGACGAGAGCACGGATGACGTGCTCCAATCGCTCGACATCGACGTGAAAGCGGCCATCGAGACGCTGCCGTTGCAACAGAGACAGGTGTGCGTGCTCCACTATCTGCTCGACCAGTCGGTCGAGTCCATCGCCGAAGGCCTCGGCGTGACCGAAGGCACGATCAAGACCCAGTTGTTCCGGGCGCGAAAGGCGCTCGCAACACGACTGAGGAAGGAGGACCACCGTGGCTGACATGTCGTCACTCGACGAGCTGCTTTCCAGCTCGATCAAGAGCGCTGCAGAACCGGCAGCCTCCGCCGGTGTCGCCGACGCCATCCGTTCGCGGGTGGCGGCCGGCGATGCCGGCACATCGGTCGCAGGCTCGACGGCTCCTGGATGGGGTGGCTCAGCGGGCGGGATCATGACGATCGTGGCGCCCATCGCCCTCATCGTCGTCGCCGGTGTCGTCGGCGGTGCCCTCGGCGCGAGCGGGCTGCTCGGTGGGAGCTCCGCTCCGGCCGGCGGAGACATCCCGGCGTACGTGCTCTCCGCCGAAACCGCGGCGATCTACTCCTGCCCGGGCGGGCCGCAGATCGGCGCAATCCCGGCAGAGACCCGCGTGCTCGCAGTCGCTCGTGATGCCGACGGCGTATTTCTCGGTGCCCGCAACCCCGACGACGTCGCGAGCACGATCTGGTTCGCGACCGGCGACCTGATTCTGGACGACGACAGCGCCGACCCGGCGACTCTTCCGGTGGAGGAATGCCCTGACGTCACCGTGACGCAGGTCACGCCCACGCCGACGCCCGAGCCGACCGAGACGGCGCCTCCCAAGCCCCCTGCCGAGACGACCCCCCCGTCGATCACGTCAATCAAGGCCAGCAAGACCGTCGTGCTGAACAACGAGTCGTCGACAATCTCAGTGGCGGCGACGGACAACGTGGGGGTGACAACGGTAACGCTCAGCTGGACGAACGGAACCAACTCGGGCAGTGCCACAATGCCGAAGTCGGGCTCCTCCTGGCAGTACGTCTGGGCAAACAACGGCCCACCGAGCACCTACGGCGTTTACAAGTTCACCGCTGTTGCCTTCGACGCTGCCGGAAACCAGAGCCCAGGCGCCGAAGTCCTCGTCGACCAGCAGTACTTCGGATAGGCGCCATGAACATTCCCCGCTGGCTCCTCCCCGTCATCGCGATCGTCGCTGCCGTCGCGGTCGGCGTCGCCGCCTTCCTGGTGGGGGCGAGGTTCGCCCCCACCACACCCGCATCCGCGTTCGTACCCCCCGACACGGAGATTGCCCAGGTGCTCGCTCCGGTCGCTGTCGATGACGGCGACGACGGCGAGGACGATGACGGCGACGGCGACACCGCCGATCTGCCGTCCGGTGGGGACGACTCTGGAGACGGTTCCGGCACGGGCGACGGCGGCGCCGGCGAGAGCCCCGTCGTCGGCGAGCGCGAGGTTGCGGTCCCCGAGGACCCGGCCGCGAGTGACACGGAGCTGCTGCGGCTCATCGACCTCGTCGGTCTGTCGCCTGATCTGCTGCTGGGCCTCATCCACCTGGGTGCCGGGGACCGCGACGACGACCCGTGTTCGCCGCGCGACGGGGACCCGGCGGATGACTGCCCGCCCGGACTGACGGGCGTCGTACTCATCGACGGGCATCTGCCGCCGCTGTGGATGAACGCCCAGGCCTTCCCGCAGACTCATGCGGTGCTGCACGACGTCCCGACCACGCGTCCGATCGATCCGTCGCTGGTCTGCGACATCGCACAGGCGGACGCCGACGAGGCGACTCTCCGCATCCGCGCGACGGCCCCCGGCACCTGGACAGTACGCTACTGGCCC
>JBDSKH010000036.1:0-7739 GCA_039917005.1 Pseudolysinimonas sp. | reverse complement strand
AGGAGGTGGAGCGCTGGCATGGCGACAACCGCCAGCTCCACTCGCGCGCCTCGATCCTCCAGCGACTCCTGACCCACGACGCCTACCACTGCGGCGAGCTGTCACAGACGCTCGGGATCGCGGGCTTGCCCCAGATCGACCTCTGGCGCCCGAACGCCTAGTCGGCCGCGTCGCCGGTGACGACTCGCTTCGCGAAGGCCCGCCCGCGTCGCGTCCCCGTCCGACTATCTCGCGGACGGAGCTATTCTTTGTGTTGCCCCGGCTGATTGCACACAGGCCCGAGTCGCGCCGCGCTGCTCGAGCACCACAATAAAGGTGCACCCCGTTGTGGGAGTTGACCGCAGCACCCAGCGGGGCAATTGTGAAATGATCGCTCTCGACTCAACTGATAGGACCCGGAGACACCGATGCCGCAGATCGATGTACCCGACGCATTCCAGATCGAGATTCCCGATGGCTGGGGATCAACCTCTGTCGAGGGACACGAGTACACGCTCAGTTCCGGAGGAGATGGCGACCTACGAATCGACATTGTCGTCTACCAGGCCCGAACAAAGAAGGACGCGCTTCCCGAAGTCAGCACTGCGGCCGTTCGTGCGTGGGCAAAGGGCGTGGGAATGCAAAACTCCGAGAGCCTGACCGTGCTGACCGCGGGTGGAGCCACGCCAAGAGCGTTTGCCTCCATTCGTGGAGACCGACGCGATATCTTCGTCGGCTTCTTCTATTTCAAGAAGTCCTTCGTCGTCGTGGCGGGCAGCGCGCCTAGTGATAACCGTGACGGCTTTGCGCGCGTCGAGCGAATGCTGTGGGGCATCGAAGCCGCATAAGCGTCTAGACGAGCCGATAGCGCCGCGTTCACGGCACACGCCGCGGTTCACCATCCCGCAATAGATGCGGTTGGATGTCATTAGACATGAACAGACTGCACGGAAGGTACGTGGTCGCCACCGATGGCGCGTGCAAAGGCAACCCAGGCCCCGCCGGATGGGCTTGGGTCGCCGAAGACGGACACTGGTCCGCCGGTTCAGTCCCCGACGGAACGAACAACATCGGCGAACTGCTCGCCGTCCTGTACGCGATCCGTGACCATGCGCACGTCGCGGCCCTCGTCATCCAGGCCGACTCCCTCTACGCGATCAACACGTACACCAAGTGGATGGACGGTCACCGGCGCCGTGGCTGGCTGACGAGTACGAAGCAGCCGGTCGCCAACGTGGGAATCCTCGAACAGCTCATCTCGGTCCGCGATGCGCGTCGAAGCACCGGGTTTGCCGATGCGGAGTTCGAGCACGTCCGTGGTCATTCCGGCCACCGGCTGAACGGCTGGGCGGACGAGCGAGCGGTGCGCGCATCGATTCATGGGGCGGAGGGTCGGCAGCTGGTCTGGGGCTCGCACCATGGACATGACCTATTGGATGTCAGCGTCGATGCGCCGCGATCAGGTGAGGACCTGCGGTAGCGCGGTAATCCCCGGCGCTCTTGCCGCGAGGACGTCGCAGACCGAGAGCGAGTACGACGATGCCGGCCAGCCCAGTTGGGCACGGGGTGTGGCCGCTAATGTCGTTCGCGTGGTCGATTCTGTCGCGGATGCGCGCCGCGCCTTCCTTGAACGCTTCGTGTGGGTTGACGGCCATGCGGACACCTGGAGCATGTTTCGAGATGCCGCTTCGCTTGCCGCGATTGTCGATGGACTAGCAGACCTGATCCGTGAGGACGAGCCCGACGTCATCATCGGTATCGAGTCCCGAGGGTTCGTCCTAGCCCCAGCCGTCGCCCTCAGGCTTGGAGTGGGATTCGCTCCAGTCCGGAAGCTGGGTGCCCTCTTCCCGGGTGACCTGCTGTCCCGGCAGACGACGGCCGACTACCGGGGGAAGACCTCTACGTTGATGCTGCGGGCTGACCACCTCGATCCCGGTCAGCGGGCGGCGCTCGTCGACGACTGGATCGAAACAGGTAGCCAGGCTCGCGCGGTCGCTGAATTGGTTGGGCTGAGAAACGCGACGCTAGCG
Organism: Pseudolysinimonas sp.; assembly: GCA_039917005.1. Classification (GTDB taxonomy): domain Bacteria; phylum Actinomycetota; class Actinomycetes; order Actinomycetales; family Microbacteriaceae; genus JBDSKH01. Next base: position 5,730 of record JBDSKH010000036.1, on the reverse strand, counting down.
GTGGTGGCGGTCGTGGTCGATGAGGCATCTGACGACGCCCGCCGGTCACTGCCGATCATTCGATCGATCGTTTCGGGCGAGCAACTGCCCTAGATCCCCGATCTCGGATCAGTTGGTACGGGCCGCGCGCTTCAAGTCCTGTCAGCGCGACCATGAAGAAAACGGCGCGCGATCCAGTTCTGCCAGGCGACGAGAACTCGGGGTTCGTTGTGAACCCGGGGTTTGTTGTGCCGTCGGCGGTTGCGCAGACCCGGCTTCGAGGTGGGGACACGTCGAGCGGCCTGCAGTCCGCCCTCGATGTGCGCCGGCACTCCCGGTATCCGGTGCGTCAGATCGTGCAACCGGCCGGATCTATTCGGCTGTGGTTCGACATTGGCGCGCTGAGCGACGACGTAACGTTCGCCCGTGCGGGCGGCCCGCTGGCGGGCTGCCTGCTTGCGAGCTCGATCTTTGGTCATGATGCATCCATTCCGGCCGGGTCCCACGCCCTCAGCCGCAGATAGCAACATGGAAGAGGAGAAGCACGAGTCGGAGACCCTTGTCCTCGTAGCCTGAACACGCGTGGGCTGTTCTGGCTCGGAGTCAGGCAGGTGCGGCTGCCGAGACCGAGGGTAGCACCGGGCCGCGCCAATCGGACGAAACTACTCGCCGGCGCTCTTGCCACGGGGGCGCCGCAGACCGAGTGCCAGCACGACGACGCCGACCAGTCCGACGATCAGCCCGATGTTGAACCACATGCGATCGCCCGTCATGACACTGCCGGGGATGAGCCCCAGGCCCTGCCCGACCCAGACGGCGCCAGTCAGAACAGCGATCACACCGACGACGATGAGCGTGATGCGAGCGACGCGGTTGTTCATGTCTCCAACGTAGGCCGTCGCTACATTTTGCGGGCGTCGAGCATTTCGACGAGTTTCGTCGTGGTCGCCCAGCTGCGGATCGTCATCGACTTGTAGGCGGGTGTGCTCATGGCCTTGCCGAGCCGGCTCTTGGTGCGCTGAGCGCTAAGTCGCTGCGAGTAGATAACGCCGTCTCCCGGCCAGACCACATCGACGCCCTCGCGCGGATCGAAGCCCTTCATCGCCTCGGCGAGCCCGACATCCATCAGGAAGATCGCGTCGCTGTGGTGCATGTTCGGCTGGTCGCCGAACCCCTTGGGCCGCTTCGAGATGATCGCGCGCAGCTTCGCCGGGCTCAGCGCCAAGACCTTCACGAGCTCATCGTCGAGATGGAACCGCCGCGGCAGCTCCCTCTCGAGCGCGGCCGCGAGCTTCGCGCCCGGCATCGGAGAATCGACGATCGCGTTGCCGCTCGCGAGGTAGGTCACGACGTCGGTGCACCCGAGTTTTTCGAGGCACTCGCGCAGATCCGTCATCGCGACCTTGTTCTTGCCCCCGACGTTGATGCCGCGGAACAGCAGGACCTGCGTGGTCATTGCCGCCTCTCTGCCCGCATCTCCGAGACCCTCGCGGCCGCCTTCTTCGCGACGCCGGCCGCCTTGTCGCTCACCCTCTTCGCGCCCTCGAACTCGCTGCCGAGCATCGCGAGCCCGCCCAGGGCGACGAGTGCGCCCGGTCCGGGCAGTGGGATGAGCGCGACGCCGAGTGCCACCGTCGCTCCTCCGGTGACTCCGACGGCGGTGCGATAGGCCTTATCGGCCGTGGGATTCTTGCGGATCTGGCGGCGGACGCTGCGGGCACCGACTCGCGCGGTGCCGAGTGCGGCGCCGACGACTCGGCCGGCACGGGCGGCAGCCGTTGTCTGTCCGACGGCAGGTGTGTCATCGCTCATGGTTCGTGACCCTAAGCCCGACCGCCGACGGAGGCGATCGCGCTCAGGGACTTCACCGCACGCTCCATCGAACTGCTCAGGCCCCACTTCTCCGACAGGTTCTGGATGTCGGCCTCGCCTTCGGGCGTGAACTCACGGATCCGTGCATCGAAGGCCGGCAATTTCAGGTCCCGGACGACGTTCACGACCGCGGGAGCGACCTCCAGGTAGTCGGCGGCGGCCAGGATCTTGGCGCGCGGTCCCTTCGCCAGGTCCGAGGACTCGTCCGCTGCGGCCGCGATGATCCCGTTCAGGTCGCCATAGGTCGCCAGCAGTGCTGCCGCCCCCTTCTCGCCGATCCCGGCGACGCCGGGCAACCCGTCCGACGCGTCACCCCGCATCGCCGCGTAGTCGGCGTACTGGTCCGGCCGCACGCCGGTCTTCGCGATGAGTGCGGCATCCGTCAGGACCTCGAGGTTCGCCATGCCACGCCCCGTGTAGATCACGCGCACCCGGCGCGCGTCGTCGACGAGCTGGAACAGGTCGCGGTCGCCGGTCACGACGTCGACCGGCATCTCGGCCGTCGACGCCAGCGTTCCGATCACGTCGTCGGCCTCGTGATGCGCAGCGCCCACGATCGGGATGCCGAGCACCGTGAGTGCCTCGCGGATGACGGGCACCTGCGCCTCGAGGGGATCGGGGATGGCTTCCACGTCAGGACCGACCACGACGACCTCCGCGACGCGATGCGTCTTGTAGGTCGGGATGAGGTCGACGCGCCACTGCGGACGCCAGTCGTCATCCCAGCAGGCCACGATCTCTGTCGGCTCGAACTCGGTCGCCAGTCGCGCGATGATGTCGAGCAGTCCGCGGGCGGCGTTGATCGGCATCCCGTTGGGCGCCTTCACCGTGTCGGGCACACCGTAGAACGCGCGGAAGTACAGCGCGGCGGTGTCGAGCAGCATGCGGCGGCCTGGTGCGTCGGTCATGCTGGAATCCTCGCACGCGCGCCCGACGGGTGTTGTTGACAGCGTCTGACGCCGCCCGCCACACTGCCCTATGACCACCCCCGCTGCGGCGCCCAAGCGCCGGTCTCTCGTCCCCGGCATCCTGCTCGGCGTCCTGGCCGTGCTCCTGATTGGCGTCGGCGGTGTCGTCTACGGCGTCGCCGCGCTCTTCGCGCCCGGCACCTACACGCAGATTGTCGAGATTCCGAACCCGATCCAGGACGACTTCGAGGCGGGGCGGTACTCGATCCTGCTCGATGACGACAGCGTGGCCGACGAGAGCGACCCGGTCTCCCTGCTCGTCTGCACTATCGAGAACGGGGGCGAGACGCAGGAGGTGAAGGGCGCGGATCTCGGCGGATTCTCGACCGAGACCAACGGCGACGAGCTCATCGGCGACTTCACGGCGAAGGCCGGTCCGACGACGGTGACGTGCGATTTCGCCAGCGGCCGCGAATCGACCGACTACTTCTACTTCGTGCAGCCGGCGGCGCCCGCGGCACCGGTCGCGACGATCGTCCTCCTCGCGCTGGGCGGCATCCTGCTCCTGGGTGCGGCGGCCCTCATCCTGCGCGCGGTATTCAGCCGTCGTTCCAGAGCGTGAGCGCGCGGCTCGAGGAGCTCGACTTCCAGTCAACCCCGATGGGGGAGCTGACCCTGCGCAGACGGCACGAGCCGGTGCTCGACGTGGACGTCTACGAGGTCAAGCTCGGTGACGAGTACCTGATGTCGAGCCTCTTCACGGTGGCTGAGGAGGAGCTCGCGCGCCGAGGGCTGGGCGTGATCGATGGCGACGCGCTGGATGTGCTCGTCGGTGGTCTCGGCCTCGGGTACACCGCGGTGACCGCGCTGGCGGACGAACGCGTCGCGACGCTGACCGTGGTCGACATGCTGCCCGCGGTGATCGACTGGCACCGGCGCAAGCTGCTCCCGGTCTCGGCGGCGCTGGTCGACGATCCGCGCACGGTGCTCGTCGAAGACGACTTCTTCGCGCTCATGCGGGCCGCACCCGCGGACGACGGCCCGCGCTACGACGCGATCCTGGTGGACATCGATCACTCGCCCCGCCACCGTCTCGCGGACAGCCACGGCGATCTGTATTCGCCCGCGGGACTGCGGGCAGCATCGCGTCATCTGCGCCCCGGTGGCGTGTTCGCGCTCTGGTCGGACGACCCGCCCGATGACGCCTTCCTCGTCGACCTGCAGACCGCATTCGCCTCGAGTGCGGCGCGCGTCGTCGACTTCGACAATCCGCTGACCGGCGGGATCTCGTCCAACACGGTCTACGTCGCGACGACCTAGCATTGGGTCTGTGCCACCCGAGCGCTCCAGCACTGACCGCGCCGACGGAATCCGGTTCAAGGGCCTGCCCCTCGGCGGCGCGTGGCACATCGACGACATCCCCGGCCTCGGCTGGAACGTGGCCGGCGGCGACACTGCCACTCCGGTCGCGACCCTCTCGATGGATGCGGTGCGCGCCAATGCGGCATCGATGCGCGATTGGTGCGCCGCCCACGACGTGAGCCTGGCCCCGCACGCCAAGACCACGCTCTCGCCCGAGCTCATCGACGTGCAGCGCGAGCACGGTGTGTGGGGTCTGACCGCGGCACTGCCGAGACAAGTCGAGCTGCTCTGGCAGCAGGGCGTGCAGCGGGTGATCCTGGCGAACGAGCTGACCGATCCGGCGGCGATCGCCTGGATGGCGTCACGGCTGGCGGCAGAGGAGGGTCTCGACCTCTTCCTCTACGCCGACTCGGTGGCGAACGTCGGCATCCTCGACGCCGCGCTGCAGGATGTCGCGGGCGCGCGCCCGCTCGACGTGCTCATCGAGTTGGGGCACGATGGCGGCCGCAGCGGCGCCCGTACCGTCGAGGGGGCCATCGCCGTGGCGGAGGCGGTGCTCGCATCCCCACGCCTGCGGCTGGCCGGCGTCGCGCTCTTCGAGGGGACCCTCGGCGCCAACCGGTCCCCGGAGACCGTGTCGCGTGTCGACGACTTCCTGATGCAGCTGGCGGCGCTTCTAGCCGCACTCTCGGGCCGCTTCGAGCACCCCGAACCGATCGTCACCGCGGGCGGCAGCCACTTCTTCGATCGCGTGGTGGAGGTTCTCGCCACTCCCGCCCGCGAGCACGGCGCACGACTCGTGCTGCGAAGCGGCTGTTATCTCGTGCACGACCACGGGATCTACGGGACCGGCACCCCGAGCGCCGCGGGGGTGCGTGACGCCCCCCATTTCCGCGCTGCGCTGAACGTCTGGGCACGAGTGATCTCATGCCCAGAGCCGGGACTCGCCCTGCTCGATGCCGGTCGCCGCGACGTCTCTTTCGACGCGGGTCTCCCGATCCCGCTCGAGCGGGCGCGCGGGGGAGACCGCCTCGATCTCAGCCAGGCTGCGAGGATCGATGCGCTGGGCGACCAGCACGCGTTCCTCCGATTCGAGCGTCACGTCGATATCGTTCCCGGCGATCTGGTGCGCCTCGGTATCTCGCATCCCTGCACGACCTTCGACCGCTGGGATCTCATGCTCGTCGTCGACGATCGGGATGCCGTGGTGGGCACCATCCGCACCGATTTCTGACATCGGTTCACCTCCTCTTGACGAATGCTCGTCGCTGTCTCATCATGGGATTGCATGCTACTCATAAGTATGCAGAACCCGAATGGAGACTCAAGAAGATGAAAGCCACTCGACCCGCCGCGATCGCGGGTGCTCTCGCCATCGTCCTGCTGGGCGCCGTCATCGCCGGCCCGGTACATGCACAGACTCCACCGACCGATCCAGTCGCCGGGGACGTCACGGTGGGGGAGTTCCACGAGCAACTCGCCGAGGGCGCCGGCACTGACCCGGTCAGCGCCGAATCGCTCGACGCGTTCGAAGATCTGAGCCGCAGCGACCAGCAGACGGTGGTCGACATCGTGAACGATCCGGCATTCGCGCAGGAGTTCCTCGAGT
>JBDSKH010000035.1:0-8889 GCA_039917005.1 Pseudolysinimonas sp. | reverse complement strand
CGTCGTGGTCACCGGCCGCGGGCTCTTCGTCGAGGTGCAGGGGACCGCCGAGGGGGCACCCTTCGATCGCAGTGAGCTCGACAAGCTGCTCGACCTGGCGCTCGGGGGCACCGTGACCCTGGCCGGTCTGCAGACGGCGGCGCTGGAGGCGGCGCTGGATCGGGACGCGGCGGCCGATCCCGCGTGACCACGTTCGTCCTGGCGACCCACAACGCGCACAAGGTCGAGGAGCTGCGCCGCATCCTCGGCACCCGCCTCGGTCCGCACGAGCTCGTCGGGTACGACGGACCCGAACCCGTCGAAGACGGGGAGACGTTCGCCGCAAACGCCCTGATCAAAGCGCGGGCGGCGGCTGTGCACACCGGGCTCCCGGCGATCGCTGACGACTCGGGGATCTCGGTCGCGGCGCTGGGAGGCGCCCCCGGCATCCATTCGGCGCGCTATGCGGGCACGCGGGTCGACGCCGACAATGTCGCGCATCTGATCGAGACCATGACCGGCATCACGGATCGCTCGGCGACGTTCGACTGCGCTGCTGCGCTCGTCGACGGCGGCTACGAGCACGTCGAGCTCGGCGTCTGGCCGGGCTGGGTGCTCGAGTCCCCGGCGGGCAGCGGGGGCTTCGGGTACGACCCGGTGTTCCGCCCCGAGGGGCTCGACGTCGCGTCGGCCGAGCTCACCGCCGACGAGAAGAACGCCCAGAGTCATCGCGCACGTGCCTTCGGCGCCCTCGTCGAGGTGCTGCGCGCCCGTTACGGCTGACGCCCAGCGCCTACCCTGGATGCCATGGGCCACGATCACGGGCACGCCGAGGGGAACAATCGCGCCCGCTTGGCGATCGCCCTCGGGATCGTCGTGGCCGTCCTGGTCGCGGAGGTCGTGGGCGCCGTGCTCTCGGGCTCGCTCGCCCTGCTCGCCGACGCCGGTCACATGTCGAGCGATGCCATCGGGCTGCTCGTCGCCCTGGTCGCGAGCGTCGTCGCGGCACGACCGGCCACCGACCGGCACACGTTCGGGTTCCAGCGCGTCGAGGTGCTCGCGGCGCTGCTGAACGGCGTCCTGCTGTCGGTCGTCGCCGTCTCGGTGGCCATCGAGGCGATCCGCCGCCTGTCGGCCCCGTCCGAGACGCACGTGCAGGCGGTGCCGATGCTGGTCGTCGCCGGTGTCGGGCTGCTCGCGAACGTCGCCGCGATGCTCGTGCTGCGCGGGGGCGACCGCCGCTCGCTCAACATGCGTGGCGCCTATCTCGAGGTGCTCGGCGATCTGCTGGGCTCGATCGCGGCGATCGGGGCCGCGGCCGTCATCCTGCTGACCGGGTTCGCGCCCGCGGATGCGATCGCCTCCCTGCTGATCGCGGCGCTCATCGTGCCGCGGGCCTTCGTGCTGCTGCGCGACGTGGTGCGCGTGCTGACCGAATCTGCGCCGCGCGAGACCAGTGTCGAGCAGATCCGCGAGCACCTGCTCGAGACCCCCGGCGTCACGGCGGTGCACGACGTGCACGTCTGGGCGATCACCTCGGGGCAGCCGGTCTTCACGGCCCACGTCGAGTGCGATCCCGATGTCTTCGCCCGCGGCGAGACCGGCGCCATGCTCGAGCGTCTGGGGGACTGCCTCAAGGGCCACTTCGACGTGGAGCACTCGACCTTCCAGCTCGAGCCCGCCGGCCACTCCGGAACCGAGGAGCACGCTCATCGCTAGGCAGGCCGCGCGCGCAGAGGCGGCCGGCCGCGCCGTCGAGGACTACCTGAAGGTGATCTACGGCCACACCGAGTGGCAGTCCGACCCGATCGCACCGTCGCAGCTGGCGGCCCGCCTGGGCCTCGCGCCGAGCACCGTCACCGAGATGGTGAAGAAGCTCGTCGCGGCGGGACGCGTCGAGCACGCGCCGTACGGAACGGTGCGGCTCACGGCATCCGGGCGTGCCGAGGCGCTGCGCATGGTGCGCCGCCACCGGCTCGTCGAGACCTGGCTCGTGCAGCAGTACGGCTACGGGTGGGACGAGGTGCACGACGAGGCCGAGGTACTCGAGCACACGCTGAGCGACCGGCTGCTCGAGGCCATCGACGTGCAGCTGGGGAGGCCCGCGCGAGATCCGCACGGCGACCCGATCCCTGCGGCCGATGGCACGGTCGAGATTCCGGATGCCGTGCAGCTGTCGTCGCTGACCGCGGGCTCGCGGGGGCGGGTGGTTCGCATCAGCGACCGCGATCCGGAGGTGCTTCGCGAGCTCGCGTCGGCCGGGATCGGGCTCGACTCGGAACTGGAGGCCGGTGTTCTCCCTCCCGAGTCGTCCGACGCGGTCTGGGTCGTTTCGCTGGCATAGGCGGAGCCGCGGCTGCTAGTTTCGGCGTACCGAAACTTTTCGGTCAACCGAAAGCGGATGCACCGTGACCGAGTCGACGACGACCGCACCCGTCGCGCCGCCGCCGGCCAAGCGCAGCCCGCTGCCGCTGCTCGGGCCGGCGATGGTCGCCGGTGTCGCCTACCTCGATCCGGGCAACGTCGCCAGCAACGCGTCGGCGGGATCGGCGTACGGCTACCTGCTCGTCTGGGTGGTCGTCGTCGCGAACACGATGGCGTGGCTCATCCAGTACCTGTCCGCGAAGCTCGGCCTCAGCACGGGGGAGAGCCTGCCCGGGATCCTGGGATCGCGCTTCAAACGCCGCACGACGCGGTACGCCTACTGGGTGCAGGCCGAGCTCGTCGCCATGGCCACCGATGTCGCCGAGGTTCTCGGCGGCGCGATCGCCCTTCATCTGCTGTTCGGCCTGCCCTTGCTCGTGGGGGGCTTGATCACCGGGACCGTCTCGATGCTGCTCCTGCTGCTGCACAGCCGCCGCGGCTCCCGGTCGTTCGAGACCGTCATCATCGGCCTCGTCGCGATCATCGCGATCGGGTTCTGCGCGGGCATCTTCTTCGCCCCGCTCGATCCCGCGCAAGCGCTCGCGGGCCTGGTGCCCCGCTTTGCCGACTCCGGGTCGGTGCTGCTCGCGGCATCCATCATGGGCGCCACGGTCATGCCGCACGCGATCTACGCCCACTCGGCGCTGACACGTGACCGGTTCGGCAAGGTGAAGGAGGGGAGCGAGCGCCGTCGCGTGCTGCGCGCCACGCGCATCGATGTCACCGTCGCCCTCGCGATCGCCGGGACGGTGAACGTCGTCATCCTGCTCCTGGCCGCCGCCACCTTGCAGGGGGTCGAGGGCACCAACACGCTCGAGGGCGCCCACGCCGCGATCTCCGCCGCGCTCGGGCCGGTCGTCGCGACCATGTTCGCCGTGGGGCTGCTGGCATCCGGGCTCGCCTCGACGTCGGTCGGCGCGTACGCCGGCGCCGAGATCATGCGCGGGCTGCTGCACGTCGACATCCCGCTGCTGGTGCGGCGTCTCATCACCCTCATCCCGGCAATGATCGTGCTCGTCATCGGATTCGATCCGACGCTCGCGCTCGTGCTCAGCCAGGTGGTGCTGAGCTTCGGGATCCCGTTCGCGCTGATCCCGCTCGTGCGTCTCACGTCTCTCCGCGAACTGCTGGGGGAGTCGGCCAACCGCTGGTGGACCACGTTGCTGGCGAGCGTCGCCGCCCTGCTGCTCATCGCGCTGAACGCGACGTTGCTCGTGCTCGTCGTCACGGGAGGCTAGGCGGCAAAAATTAAGACGGCACGTCGCTCGGGATCAGGTACGAGCTGACGTGCCGCCTGACGCCGCAGACTTCACAGCGCCGAGGCGGTAACCAGCCGCCTGCGATAGAGCCTAAGAAGGCTTCGCCCGGCGCGATAGTAGAACGCCCGGTTTATTTGTTGTGGAGGACCCCCATTTCTGGGCATGCCCAAACGGGTGCCAGCGGACCAGAACCCGGGGGTCACCCCCCAGCCGAGTGGTAGCTGGCACCGGGTACGCTCGACCAGTGATGCATACCCTCCCCGCCCTCGCCAGCGGCCTCATCCCCTGGCTCGACCCGCACGCGATAATCGTCGCGGCAGGCCCGTGGGCGCTGCTGGTCGTCTGCCTCATCGTCTTCAGCGAGACGGGTCTGCTCGTCGGATTCATCCTCCCGGGCGACACCCTCCTGATCATCAGCGGCCTCCTGAGCTTCACCGGCACCATGCACGAAAGCGGGTCCGGCATCCAGATACCGATCTGGATCGTGTGCCTGGCGATATCGGTAGCGGCGTTCGCCGGTGGTGAGGTCGGCTATCTCATCGGGCACAAGGCCGGGCCGCGCATCTTCGAGCGGCGCGAGAGCGGCCTGTTCTCGCGAGAGAACGTGATCCGCACCAACAAGTTCTTCCACCGCTGGGGGCCGCTCGCGATCATCGCCGCCCGGTTCGTGCCGATCATCCGCACGTTCGCGCCCGTCGCGGCCGGCGTCGGACATATGAACTACCGGCGCTATTCGCTGTACAACGGCATCGGCGCGCTGATCTGGGGCTCGGGCCTGACGTTCGCCGGGTTCCTGCTGGGCTACATCCCGCCGCTCGCCGACTTCGTCACCGAGTACATCGACCTCATCCTCCTGTTCGCCGTCGCGTGCGCCGTCGTCCCGACCGTGTACCACGCCATCCGGCAGACCATGAAGGCACGCAAGGCGAACCGCGAGGGCGTTGCACGTCTGACCGACGAGCAGGCCGTCGCCGACATCTTCGAGGGCGACAAGAAGTAGCCTCTGGCCCTCCTGCCGCAGAGGTGGCGTTCGAAAGCTCGGTGGTGCTGGCTAGGGTCGCGGCATGTCCGAGTCGGTCGAGGCCTGGTGGGAGCGACGCCAGTTCTCGCGCGGCGCCGACATCCCTTTCGCGGTCGGCACCTACCGGGCGTCATGGGATCCGTATCCCGCCCTGATCCGGCAATATCACCCGGAATTCAACGCGGGCATCGTCCTGACCCAGATCCCGCCGGCAGCCGACGTCCTGCTGCTCTGGCAGTGCGAGGTCGGGCACCTCTTCGCGGCGACGCCCACGGAGCAGCGCAACCGCCCGGGACGTGAACGGCGGCGATCCAGCTGGTGCCCCGAGTGCTCGCAGCAGGCGGTGCCGAAGCGCATCCGTCCTGCGGGGTGGATGCCGGGGCCGCGAAAGAGCAGCGTTCAGACCATCTGCGACCTGACTCCGGATGTGGGCGTCGGCACCCCGTTCGCGAGCGAATGCGCTCCGAAACCCGCGTCGGCGGCGGAGGCCGAGCTGCGTGCGGCGTTGCTCAGTCGGCTCGATGTCACCGAGGGCGTGAACGCGATCAGGGTGCGCCGCCCGTTCTTCGATCACCTCGAGGTCTGGCCCGACATCGTCCTCCCCGAACTCGCGGTGGCAATCGAATACGACACCACCGGACGCCACGGCCTGGAACACGTCGGCAAGCGCGAGCAGGCAGACCGCCGCAAGGATCGCGCGCTTCGCGCGGCGCGCTGGGAGGTCATCCGGATCCGCACCGGCAAGCTCGAGCCGCTGGGTCCGCACGACCTGCAGATGTCATCGATCACCAAGCGCACGGTCGGGCGGGTCATCGAGGAGCTTGGCGCGATCCGCGGTCACCTGTTCGTGGACGCGTACCGGAGGTGAGGGTTCCCAGCAGGTTCCGACTTACGCTCGGAGTCTGACAAGCCCAAACCGAGCCTTGACGGAGACCTCGATGAAACCCGTTCGACTGGTAGTCGGCTCCATCCTGGCGGCCGCGGCCGTATTGTCCCTCCTTGTCGCATTGATCGCCAGCGGGCTCGTTCTCAGCGTCGGCGTGCGGGACACCTGCACAGAGCGAGTCGCTACCCCGGTCCAGACGGCGCTCGACGACGACGGTCGGCTAGCGATCGAAGCAAGGGGGCGGTTGCCTTTCGGCATCGATTGCGCCTACCGACTACAGGACGGTGGCGAACACGTTGAATACGTCGAGGTGGGTACCGCACCGACGATTGCCTTCTTGCTCCTGGCGTCTGCTGGCACCATCGCCCTAGTCCCCAACCCGCGTAATCGCAAACCGAGGATTGGATAGTCGGGTCGCGCTGAGATCGCAACCAGTGCGGAAGGTGGGACTCGAACCCACACGCCTCTCGGCACAGGAACCTAAATCCTGCGTGTCTACCATTTCACCACTCCCGCGAGCGGTTTCAGTCTGACAGGAACGCCGCGATCCGGTCGAGAACCGCGTCGTCGCGCAGCGGGCGGTTGTGCCCGAGCCCGTGGGTGATGACCAGCTCGGTGGATGCCGGGTGGGCCTCCACGAGCGCGTGGGCCTGGGCGAGCTCGATCGTCGCATCGGAATCGTCGTGGATCACGAGCCACGGCACCTCGACCGGCAAGGCCGCCGTCGCCGAGTAGCTGCTCCAGATGTCATCGACATCGCCGCGGAACAGGCGCTTCTCCGTGCGCCGCCGCACGGCGAGAACGCTCGACCGCCGCAGCCCGAGCGTGCTCGCGAACCGCTGCAGCAAGTACTCGAAGTCGGCCGCGCCATTCACCGTCACGAGCTTGCCGACCTGCACGCCGCTTCGGATCGCCTGCGCGGCCCCCGGCGTGCCGAATGAGTGGGCGACGATCGCCTCGAACCCGTCGTGCACACGCGAGAGCTCGGCGATGATGGCCGCGTAGTCGCGGACGTCCGTCTGCCTCCCGCTCGAGAGCCCGTGCGCCGGCGCGTCGAACGCGACGATGGTGCGGCCGCGCTCGCGGAGCTCCCGCACGAGCGGAGCGAATCCCGCAGCCCGGCTCTGCCAGCCGTGCACAAGCAGGACGGCACGCGGCCCGGTTCCCCAGCGATAGACGGCGATGCGTCGACCGCGCACCGTGATCGTGGTGCGCACCGCGTCATCCATCACCGCCGCCTCGCTGGGATGCACTGCCTTGCGCCGGCCCGGACGCACCCAGAGCGAATAGGCGGTCTCGGCGGCAAGCGGCGGCGCGATGCGGTCGAGCACGCGAAGGGCGCGCAGCGAGACCGGCAGGCCGGCGGTCGGGATGAGAGGGCTGGTCGTGGACATGAGCGCTAATATATACGCACGACCGTTCGTATTGTCTAGATGACGTATTTCAGGAGGCACTCGTGACCACCGCCATCAGCGACGGGCGCCGCGTTCGCGGGGACGCATCCCGGCGGGCGGTGCTGCGGTTAGCCGTCGATCAGGCCTCGCTCAGCGGCCTCGACGGCCTCACCATCGGCACATTGGCCTCCGACGCCGGCGTGAGCAAGAGCAACGTCGCGACCCTGTTCGGCTCCAAGCTCGACCTGCAGCTGGCCACCATCGAGGCCGCCCGCGAGATCTTCATCGACGCCGTCATCGCCCCGGCGCTCGCCGAGCAGCACGGCCTGGCCCGGCTGGTGGCGATCGTCGAGCTGTGGCTGAACTACTCCGAGAGCCGGGTGTTCGCCGGTGGATGCTTCTTCCGCGCCGTCGCGGCGGACGCGTCGGCCAAGGACGATGCCGCCCGCGAACTGCTGGTCGCGATCGACGAGGAGTGGTACGTGTTCCTCACCCGTGCGGTGCGTGAATCGCTGCCGGAGCTTCCCGGCCTCGAGGGCCGCGCCGACGGCCCCGAGGTGCTGGCGTTCGAGATCACCGCGATGCTCGACGCCGCCAACATCGGATCGTTGCTGCACCGCTCGACGCGGGGCTACGCGCTCGCTCGTGCCGGCATCCGGGATCGGCTGCTTGCCCTCGGCGCGGGTTCCGCGGCCGTTTCGCGACTCGTGCCCTAGGCCCAGGTCAGAGACCGAGCTCTTCGGGCGTCATGTCGATGCCCATAGCGCGGTACTGGTTGATCACCTGCTGTCGCATCGCCGGATCCGGGATGCTCATCAGCGATCGCTTCAGGTTGTCGACCATCACCTGGCGCGCGTCGCCGGACATCCCCATCCCGGTCCCCATCCCGGCCATCGGCGCTGCGGTGCTGGCTGCTTGCGCGGTCGCGGTCTCGACCTCGTGATTCATGGCGGCGAACATCTGGTCGTTGCCGCTGGCCGAGTCGGCGATGCGTGCCGCGATCTGGTCGCCGAGACCGGCCATCTCGGACCAGATGATCTCGACGTCCTGACGATCGGTGGCACTCACCAGTGCGGGCATCGGTTCGCCCGGCACCGCTAGGCGACTGGCGGGTTCCTTGAACTTCGGCAGATAGACCGCGTAGGGCTGCTCGCCGGGGATCGCGACCGACAGGACGGCCGCGCTGTCGCGGGTCAGCGTCACGCTCGAACGGGTGGCCTGGAAGTTGTCGCCTCCGCTCATGGCGTACCGTCCGCGCACAGTCGCGATCATTGCCACCGCGCGGAGCCGGCCGGCCGGGGCGGGTTTCGTGCCCGCCTCGGCGACAGCCTTCTGGAAGCGTTCGTACTGCGCCGCGGTCTTCTCGCTCGGCGAGATGCCGAGCGCCTCGGCGATGCGCCGCGACGTCGCGAACGGGTCGGCCAGCGCCGGATGATTCGCCTCTGCCTGCTGCTTCATGGAGGGCACGGCGGCCCAGTCGACCTCGAACGTGTCGGGGTTCGCTGGATCGAGCATCACCGGGGCGTCCATTCCGGCGGCGATCCAGCGGTCGTCGGCGTAGGTGAAGGTCGCGGCGAGCTTCCGGGGCGCGCCATCGGGCGTGTCGACGAGCACCTGGATGCTGCCCGTCGAGTCCCGTCCGTGCGACGGGGCACTCTGTGGCGGAGCATCGGCCGAGACGACCAGTGCGGTGTACCGGGGGCGGGATTCGTCGCCGGGATCGCTAGTCGCTCGCTTGCTGAACAGGCCCATGGAGACCCCCTCGTGTGCTGCTCATGGTAGGCGCGGCCGCGACACCTGTCGAGAGTCGACCCAGTCGTCGAAGACCGCCCCCTCGGCGTCGATGCGGCGGGCGTGCGCGCCGAGTTCCGTGCCATCCAGGGCCACCGCACGCCAATGGCGGCGCCGTTCGTCGCTCGCGCCGAC
>JBDSKH010000034.1:0-3698 GCA_039917005.1 Pseudolysinimonas sp. | reverse complement strand
TTCTCCGCAATGATGTATCCAATCGACCATCGCAGACGATTCGAGGCGCTGATGACACACGGCATCCCCGGGATGCGGGGAACCGACCATGTCGGTTTCACCGTCCCCGACCTCGACCAGGCCGAGCGGTTCTTCGTCGACGTCCTGGGCGCCGCCCATGTCTACACGCTCGGAGCGAAGCGCTCCGACACCGACGACTGGATGCGGGAGCGACTGGGCGTGCACCCGCGCACGGTCATCCGCGAGATCCGCTTCTACCGGCTCGGCAACGGAAGCAACATCGAGCTGTTCCAGTACGACGCCGCCGGCGGTCAGGCACCGCAGCCGCGCAACAGCGACATCGGCGGGCATCACCTGGCCATCTACGTCGACGACATGGATGCGGCGGTCGCCCACCTGCGCTCGCACGATGTCGAGATCATGGGCGAGCCGAACGAGAGTGCCGGTGCCTCGGCCGGGCAGAGGTGGCTGTACTTCCGCAGCCCGTGGGGCATGCAGTTCGAACTCGTGAGCTACCCGGAGGGCAAGGCGTACGGAGCCGATGCGGCCGTGAAGCTCTGGCATCCCGCGCGGCCGTCAGAATGAACACCATGGCCCAGCCCGAGATGTCCGCCGCGACTCCCGAGCCGTTGGCCCACGGAGCGGCGGGTGCCCGGATCGCGACCCGGCTGCGCGAAGCCATCCTGGCCGGCGAATACGCACCCGGTGCCCGCATCCGCCAGGAGGACCTGGCCGACCGCCACGGTGCGAGCCGGCTGCCGGTGCGCGAGGCACTGCGCATGCTCGAGGCCGAGGGGCTCGTCACGCTCGTGGCCAACACCGGCGCCTGGGTCGCCCGGCTGAGCCACGCGGAGTGCGACGAGATGTATCAGATCCGCGAACGCATCGAGCCGCTGCTGCTGCGCTACAACATCCCGCTGCTGTCGCCGGCCGACGTCGACGAGCTCGATCGGCTCGCCGGTGCCATGGAGCGTTCGGCAGACGTGGAGGAGTTCCTCGCGCTCGACCGCGAGTTCCACCTCTCCTGCTATGCCAAGGCGGAGACCACCGTTCTGCGCGACACCGTACTGCGGCTGTGGAACAGCACGCAGCACTACCGGCGCGCGTTCACCCGGGTCTTCCGTTCCGAGGGCGATCTCAGCGTGCACCACGAGCACCACCTGCTGGTCTCGGCGATCCGGCGCGACGACCTCGACGAGGCCGAGCGGGTTCTCGCCGGGCACATCCGGCGTACGCGTCTCGAACTCGCCCGCCACCCCGATGTCTTCGAATAGAAGGAGCAGCATGCTCGCCACCACACCCGCGACGGCAGCCTGATGGCCGAGCTCGGATTCCTCGGCCTCGGCACCATGGGGAGCGAGATGGCCAAGCGCCTTGTCGGCGCCGGGCACAGGGTACGGGTCTGGAACCGTTCCCCCGCAGCCGCCGACGAGCTCGTGGCCGCCGGAGCGGTGCGCGCCGTGTCGGCCGCCGATGCCCTCGCCGCCGACGTGTCGTTCTCGATGCTGGCCAACGACGAGGCAGCTGAGGCCGTGCTCACGCGCGACAACCTCGTGGGGGCGCCCGGCCGCGTGCACGTCAACATGGCCTCGATCAGCCCGGACGCGGCCGACCGTCTCGGTGCGGTGCACGAGCGGGCGGGGGTGGCGTACGTCGCGGCCACGGTGCTCGGCCGCTCGACGGTGGCCGCCGCCGGCAAGCTCAACATCATGGCCGCCGGCCCCGCAGCCACGGTCGATGCGCTCGAGCCCTATCTCTCCGAGCTCGGGACCCGCACCTGGCGGATGGGCGAACGACCGCGCATGGCCAACGTCGTCAAGGCGGCCGTGAACTACAACATCATCCATGCCATCCAGGCTTTGGGTGAATCGATCACGCTGGTCGAGGGGCATGGTGTCGACGCGAGCGAGTTCGTCGAGCTGCTCAGCAGTTCGCTCTTCGGCGGCATCGTCTACACCGGCTACGGCACCGCGATCGCGGAGCAGCGCTACACGCCGCCCGGATTCCTCATGGAGCTCGGCCGCAAGGACCTCACGCTTGCGGAGCGAGCGGCAGCCGAAGTCGGCGTCGAGCTGCCGACCGCCCCCGTTCTGCACGAGCTCTTCGACGCGGCGATGGCCGACGATGAGTTGCGAACCTACGACTGGGCCGGCCTGGCCGAGGTCACCCGGCGGAGGCGGCGCCCCGGCTCTCAGTAGGCTCGGGGGATGGCCTCCGCCCTCTCCGTCACCTCGGCCGTGCCCGACCCGGCACTGCTCGATCTGCCGTGGAACCTGCCGCTCGAGGTCTGGCCAGAGGACGTCATCGCCGCCCTCCCGAAGGGCATCTCGCGGCACCTGGTGCGCTTCGTGCACCTCAGCGGCTACATCATCGCGATCAAGGAGACCTCGGCCGACCTCGCGCGCCGCGAGTACGACCTTCTGCGCACGCTGCAGCGGATGGACATCCCGTGCGTCGTGCCGGTCGCCGTCATCACCGACCGCGCGGCCGACGATGGCGAAGAGCTCGCGCCGGCCCTGGTGACGCGGCACCTGAAGTTCTCGCTCCCCTACCGCGCGCTGTACTCCCAGTCGCTGCGCCCCGACACCGCGACGCGCCTGGTCGACGCCCTCGCCCTGCTGCTGACCCGGCTCCACGTCGTCGGGTTCTTCTGGGGGGATGTCTCGCTCTCGAACACCCTGTTCCGCCGCGACGCGGGTGCCTTCGCCGCCTACCTGGTGGATGCCGAGACCGGCAAGCTCTACGACGGCGGCCTCTCGAACGGCCAGCGCGAGAACGACCTGGAGATCGGCCGCGTCAACATCGCGGGCGAGCTCCTCGACCTGCAGGCGGGCGGTCGCCTCGACGAGGACGTCGACCCGGTCGCGGTCGCCGACGGCATCGTCTCCGCCTACCGCAACCTCTGGACCGAGCTGACGGTCGCCGAGTCCTTCCCCCAGTCCGAGCGCTGGCGCATCAACCAGCGCGTCGAGCGCCTCAACGACCTCGGCTTCGACATCGGCGAGCTCTCGATCGGGCAGGACGAGACGGGCACCCAGGTCCGCATCCAGCCCAAGGTGGTGGATGCCGGCCACCACTCCCGGCGCCTGCTGCGGCTCACCGGGCTCGATGCCGGCGAGAACCAGGCACGCCGCCTCCTGAACGACCTCGACGCCTACCGGGCGACGGGCGATCGCAAGGAGCTCGACGAGGAGATGGTCGCGCACGACTGGCTGGTGCGGGTGTTCGAGCCGGTGATCCGCTCGATCCCCAAGGACCTGAAGGGCAAGCTCGAGCCGGCCGAGGTCTTCCACCAGCTACTCGATCACCGCTGGTACATGTCGCAGAACGAGGCGCGCAACGTGCCGCTCGCTGAGGCGCTGACCTCGTACATCGACGACGTGCTGCGGCACCGGCGCGACGAGGTGACGGTGGTCGGTCCGCCGACCGGGTCGATCACGGCGGCCATCGACGTGGTCGACGATGCCGGCGAAGAGGACTGGCGGTCGAAGGTCTGATGGCTCCCACATCGCGGCGCGGGCCGCTCGCCGCGATCGGTGGCGCCGCGGCCCGACACCCCTGGATCACCCTTGCTGCCTGGGTCGTCCTCATCGGCGGTGCCGTCGCCACCGCCGTCGGCGGCGTCGCGGGCGAGTCGCTCTTCGAGCGGTTGAAGAGCGAGGCGCCCGGCGCCGACGGGGAGAGCTCGCGCGCCGACG
>JBDSKH010000033.1:0-5259 GCA_039917005.1 Pseudolysinimonas sp. | reverse complement strand
GGGCACGCGCGTCGACCGCGCGCTGGACCTGCGACTGTGCCGCCGCATCCTGCGCTCGTCGACCTCGGTGGCCCACACGTCGTTCGCGGCGGCGGCCACCGACGACTGGGACGCGCCCGCTCCGGCGCGCGCGACGTCCGACGCCCTGTTCGATCTCGAGCCCGCGAAAGCCGACCCCGACCCGGTCGTCGAGCTGCGGCGGCAGCGGGTCGCCGTCGAGGAGGCCACGGCACCGGGAAAGCTCAACCTCCTGCTCGCGGCCGAGAGCGTCGGTGCGCTGGCGGCCGTCGAGATGCAATCCGCCGGGCTGCCGTGGAGCCGCGAGCGGCACGAGCAGATCCTGACCGACGTGCTCGGCCCCCGGCCGGCGTCGGGTCGCCCCGAGCGGATGGAGGCCGTGCTCGTGCAGATGCGCGAGGCCCTCGACGACCCCACCCTGAATCCCGATTCGCCCGTCGAGTTGCTCAAGGGCCTGCAGCGGGCCGGCCTGCAGGTCACGAGCACGCGATCGTGGGAGCTCAAAGAGATCGAGCACCCCGTCATCGAGCCGCTGCTGGAGTACAAGAAGCTCGCGCGCCTTCTCAGCGCCAACGGCTGGAACTGGCTCGACCAGTGGGTTCACGACGGCAGGTTCCGGCCGAGCTACGTGCCGGGTGGGGTCGTGACGGGACGGTGGGCCTCCGATGGCGGGGGAGCGCTCCAACTGCCGAAGCAGGTGCGCAGTGCGGTCGTCGCCGACGAGGGCTGGACCTTCGTGGTCGCCGACGCCGCGCAGCTCGAACCGCGCGTGCTCGCCGCCATGTCGGGCGATGCGGCGATGGCGCGGGCCGGCCGCTCGACCGACATGTACGAGGGGATGGTCGAGGCCGGAGCCGTGGAGACCCGGCCCCAGGCGAAATACGGGATGCTCGGCGCCATCTATGGCGGCACAACGGGGGAGAGCGGGCGCATGCGACCCCGCATCGAGAAGGCGTTTCCCGCTGCGATGGCGTTCGTCGAGAGCGCGGCACGAGCGGGGGAGCAAGGCGAGGTCGTCAGCACCTGGCTGGGACGCAGCTCGCCACGCGGCGCGGGTGCCGCCTACAGCGAGACGGCGACGGATGCCGAGGTGCGGCGGGCACGCAACGAGGCCGCAGCTTGGGGACGGTTCACCCGCAATTTCGTGGTGCAGGGCACCGCTGCCGAATGGGCTTTGTGCTGGATCGGGGCGCTCCGCCGCCGGCTCTGGGAGCTCGGAGGCGAGCAGAACACCGAACCCCTCCAGCTTCGCCCCCATCTGGTGTTCTTCCTGCACGACGAGCTGATCGTCCACACCCCCGTCGCACTCGCACCGGTCGTCGCCGAGGCTCTGCGCGCTGCGGCCGCCGACGCGGGGCGCCTGCTCTTCGGTTCGGCCCCGGTCGAGTTCGCCCTCTCGGTGTCCGTCGTCGACCGCTATGCCGACGCATCCTGACCCTCGGTGACACGGCGCAACTCTTGGGTTGAGTGGCGAGCGCGCGACGCGCCCAGGTATCGAAACTACAATCTTGTGATTCTGCGGGTTCATCGGGCATAATGGCGCTCGAAGCACCACAGCATCCGTTCGACAGGTCGATGGGGAAGTCGCACCTACGAACGGAGAGAGAAGTGGATGCTGCGCACAATGGGGATCGCGTGCTCGCGCGCGGTGTGATTTACGTTCACTCCGCTCCGCGCGCTCTGTGCCCGCACGTCGAATGGGCCGTCGGCCGCGCCCTCGGCCGCGCCGTGAACTTCGACTGGCGCGAGCAGCCGGTGCTGACCGGCGCCCACCGCACCGAGTTCTACTGGGAGGGCGAGCGCGGCGCGGGAGCCGGCCTGGCCTCCGCGCTGCGGGGCTGGGAGCACCTCCGCTACGAGGTCACCGAGGATGCCGGTCTCGGGACCGACGGCGGGCGCTGGATGCACACGCCGGAACTCGGGATCTTCTTCGCCCAGACCGACACGGTCGGCAACGTCGTGATCCCCGAGGATCGCATCCGCAACGCCATGGACTCCGCGGGCTCCGACGCGTTCGAGCTGTTGCGCGAACTGCGGCTCAGCCTCGGCCAGGCGTGGGACGACGAGCTCGAGCCGTTCCGCCGCGCCACCGAGGACAGCCCCGTCATCTGGCTGCACCAGGTGGGCTGAGCGATGGCGAAGATGATCCGCACCACCGTGTTCTCGATCCTGCGGCGCAGGGTGGCGACCACCTCGCCGCGCCACCGGCGGGATCCACGAGCCCTAGGCACGCACCCGTGGTTCGCGTTGCGCGAGCAACGCACGCTCGAGCTGGGGCAGTACCGCTAGACGCCGGTCGAGTAGCCGCACAGCGGCGTGTCGAGACCCGCCGTCGTACGGATTTCGACACGCGACGCTTCGCGCCGCTACTCAATCAGCGCTAGACCGAGCGGATGGCGACGACGGCGTTGTGGCCGCCGAATCCGAACGAGTTCGTGATCGCGAGTTGCGCCTCGTCACCGAGCTTCTGCGTCGACGTCGACACGCTCAGCGGGATCTCGGGGTCGAGGTTCGCGATGTTGATCGTCGGGGGGGCGATGCGCTCCTTCACGGCGAGGATCGCGAAGATCGCCTCGAGGGCACCCGTGCCGCCCAGGAGGTGGCCGTGGGCGGCCTTGGTGGCCGACAGCGGGATCCCGTGCACCCGGTCGCCGAACACCGCGAGGAGCGCCTTGTACTCGGCGATGTCGCCGACCGGAGTGCTCGTCGCGTGCGCATTGATGTGGCTGACGTCGTCGACGGTCGCGCCGGCTTGCTCGAGCGCCGCGAAGACCGCGCGGGCGGCGCCGCGCCCTTCGGGGTCGGGAGCTGTGATGTGGTACGAATCGCTCGTGACGCCGGCTCCGGCGATCTCCGCATAGATCTTCGCGCCGCGGGCCTTGGCGTGCTCCTCGGTCTCCATGACGATGGTCGCGGCGCCTTCGCCCATGACGAATCCGTCACGGTCGGCGTCGTACGGCCGGGATGCCGTGGCGGGGTCGTCGTTGCGTCGCGAGAGCGCCTGCATCGAGGAGAACGACGCCAGGGTGATCGGGTGCACGCAGGACTCGGCTCCGCCGGCCAGTATTACGTCGGCGTATCCTAGTTGCAGGTGCTCGTAGGCGTTCGCGATCGACTCGGTGCTCGAGGCACAGGCCGAGACCACCGTGCGCGCGAACGCGCGGGCGTCGAGTGACATGCTGACAGCGGCCGCGGCGGCGTTCGGCATGAGCATCGGCACGGTCATGGGGAGCACGCGTCGCGAGCCCTTCTCGCGGAGGGTGTCCCAGGCGTCCAGCAGGGTCCAGAGTCCACCGATGCCGGTGGCATAGTCGACGCCCAGCCGGACCGGGTCGATCTCAGGCGCACCGGCATCCGCCCACGCCTCACGGGCCGAGATGAGGGCGAACTGGGCCGACGGGTCGAGCCGCTTCGTCTCCTGCCGCTCGAGGACCTCCTCCGGGCGGACCTTCGCCTCGGCGGCGATCCTCACCGGCAGCTCGTAGCTGTTGATCCACTCGTGGGTGAGCTCATGAGTGCCGGACTCCCCGGCCAGTAGCGCGGTCCAGCTGTCGGGCGCGGTACCGCCGAGCGGCGAGCTCGCGCCGATGCCGGTGACGACGATCTTCTTGGTCATTCGACTTCTCCTGTGAACAGACTCTCTGAAGACAGAGAGCGGGCGGGGGATTCTGCCCGTGAGCAGACCTGCCCCCGCCCGGACGTTCTAGCCCTGCGCGTTGACGATGTAGGTGACGGCGTCGCCGACGGTCATGAGGTTCTTGACCTCTTCATCGGGGATCTTCACGTCGAACTTCTCCTCGGCATTGACCACGATGGTCATCATCGAGATCGAGTCGATGTCGAGGTCGTCGGTGAACGACTTGCCCAGCTCCACCGTGTCGGTGGCGATGCCGGTCTCGTCGTTGATCAGTTCAGCCAGACCGGCGAGAACCTCATCCTGGGTGAGTGCCATTTTCATTTCTCCTTGCGTGGGGCGTATGTCGATTGACCGTTGTCAATCCTAGGGGAGCCGTACCACTTGGGCTCCGTAGACCAGTCCGGCGCCGAAGCCGATCTGAAGCGAGAGGCCGCCGCTGAGGTCCGGGTGCTCCTGCAGGAGCCGGTGGGTCGCGAGCGGGATCGACGCGGCTGAGGTGTTGCCGGTGGTCTCGATGTCGCGACCGATCAGCACGTGATCCGGCAGTTTCAGCTGCTTGGCGAGTTCGTCGATGATGCGCATGTTCGCCTGGTGGGGCACGAACGCGGCGAGGTCGTCGACCGTGACGCCCGCGGCATCCAGAGCCTGCTTCGCGACCTTGGCCATCTCCCAGACCGCCCAGCGGAACACGGCCTGGCCGTCTTGCCGCATTGTCGGCCACGGTTTCACCTTGTCGAGGTACTCCTCGAAGGTCGCGTTCATGCCGACAGCGTCCCATTTCGAGCCGTCCGAGCCCCAGACACTGGCCGAGATGCCGGGCTCATCGGCGGGGCCGACGACCGCCGCGCCGGCACCGTCCCCGAGCAGGAACGAGATCGAGCGGTCCTGCGGGTGCACGTACTGCGAGAGCTTCTCTGCGCCCACCACGAGCACGTACTCGGCGGCGCCGCTGCGGACGAGCGCGTCAGCCTGCGCGATCGCGTAGGTGTAGCCGGCGCATGCTGCGCTGATGTCATAGGCGGGAGCGGGCGCCGCACCGATCCTCTCGGTGAGCAACGACGACATCGACGGCGTGACGGCCACGTTGCTGATCGTCGACACCAGGACAGCGCCGATCTGGCTCGGCTTGATGCCCGCGTTCTTGATCGCCTCGATGGATGCCGTCTCGGCCATGTCGATCGCGTCCAGGCCCTTGCTGGCCCGCTTGCGCGTGATGATGCCGGTGCGCTGGCGGATCCATTCGTCGCTCGAGTCGATCGCCTCGACGAGCTCGGAATTGGGGACGACGAGATCGCCACGTGCGGCCCCGAACCCGAGGATGCGGGTGTACTTCGCACCGGTGGCCTGTGTGAGAGAAGTCATGCTGAGGCTCCGTCGTTGTCGATGAGTGCGTGGGCGGCCGCCAGGTCGTCGGGGGTCTTCACGGCGACGGTCGGGATGCCCTTGAGTCCGCGTTTCGCGAGGCCGACGAGGGCGCCGGCCGGTGCGAGCTCGATGAGCCCGGTGATGCCCGCGTTCTCGAAGGATTGCATGGTCAGGTCCCAGCGCACGGGCGAGGCGACCTGGCCGACGATGAGGTCGAGGAAGAGGCGACCGTCGGCGAT
>JBDSKH010000032.1:0-7373 GCA_039917005.1 Pseudolysinimonas sp. | reverse complement strand
GGGAGCGAGCTGCCGAATCCGAGGGGCTCAATCGCCTAGAGAACTGCAACTCTCCTCGATTTCCCGCGCGGTAGGCTGACCCCGACCGCGAAGGAGTCCCACCATGAGCGACGCACCCGGCGACAAGCCCAAGCCGATCTTCAACCCGGATGACGCTGAGCCGTCCGCAGCGCCGCTGATCGACTTCGGAGGCGACACCAAGGCCGACGCGAAGTTCGAAGCGAAGGCCGACGACGCCGCCGCCAAGGCGGACGCCGCAGCGGCCGAGGCGGACGCAGCCGCAGCCGCCGCCAAGGCGGACGACGACGCCGCCGCAGCGAAGTCAGACGCGAAGGCCGAGGCGGCAGCCGCGAAGGCAGACGCGAAGGCGGCCAAGGCCAACGCCAAGGGCACCGCCACGGGCGAGGTGGCCCCGGCGGCCGCAACCGACTCCGAGTTCGCGGGCCGCGAGGTCGTCTACGTCCAGGCTCCGGTTCCTCCGCGTCTGAAGGGCAACCGCGCGATCGGCTCGCTTCTCGCCGTGGTCGGCACGCTGGTGTTCGGCGCCCTGTTCGCCGGCGCGGTCACCCTCGCCTTCTTCTTCAACGACACCAGCACCGTCGGCGCGGCATTCACCGACTTCATCCAGAACGCCGCCTTCTGGGTTCCGGTGCTCGTCTTCCTCGTGGCGTTCGTGCTGCTCGTCCTGATCGTCAACCGCGCGGGCTGGGCGGCGCACGTCTTCGGCAGCCTGCTCGTGGCGCTCGCCGTCTACTTCGGATCCATCGGCATCCTGCTGCTGCTCGGCGTCGCGATCGGCGCCGGCGCCAGCGAGGCACTCGGCAGCTTCGGCGCACTCGCCACCAACCCGATCATCATCATCGCCGCGCTCGTCGCCCGCGAGGTCTCGATCTGGATCGGCCTGGCGATCTCCGCCCGGGGCCGCCGGGTCAAGTCCCGCAACCACGAGATCGTCGACGAGTGGGAACGCGAGCACGCCGACACCCGGGCGCAGTATGAGCGAGCGTCCACGACCTGAGCGACTGGTCGCCCTTTTCGTCACCGTTTTCTGGGCGGCCGTCGTCTTCGCGGTCGACGGCCTGCTCGCCGTCGTGCTCGACCGTGACCCGATTCCGGCCGACGTCGGCCCGTACTACTCCATCGTCGCGTTCGTGATCGCAGGCTTCGTCCTCTGGATGCTGCTGAGCGGAACGGCGCACAGCCGGCATCCGGCATTCGGTGCGGTCGGCGGCGCGGCGGGCGTGTACCTGACGTTCCTCGCCGTCGCCGCTGTCGGGTGGGGTCTCCCGCTCGTCACGGAGCAGGCGCTGAGCCCTTTCGTGCTGGCCGCCGCCCTGCTCGCCGCCGGATCGGTCGTCGCGACCTGGGCCGCCATCCGCTCGCTGCGCTGGCGTCGCGCGCGGCCGCGCCGGCAGCGGTAGAACGCCTCGTCCCCCGCGCGGGGGTCGCGCCCGGCGAATACCCCCTATTGCGGGACTACAGACCCCCTTAACCCGCGGGTTACTGTGAGCAAGTGCTGGGGGGCATATCGGTCCGTGCCGTTATTCACCGTGCTCTCCTCCACAACACCGTGCACCTGTATTGGAGGACATCCTCGTGACGTCGCTCGCCGAGATCCTGATTCTGCGTGGAGCTGTGCCCATCGAGGCCCTCGACCGGATGACGGGCGACCCCGCGCGCGACGAGCAGTGGATCAACGAGCTGATCGACAACGATCAGGTCAGTCCCGGCCAGGTGGCCCAGGCCCGCGCGGTCTACGCGAAGCTGCCCTACATCGAGCTGCTCGAGTACCCCGTCGACATCAACGCCGTCGCGCTCGTCCCGGCTGCCATGTGCCGCCGCCACGAGGTGCTGCCCGTCTACATGCTGGGCGACCAGCTGACCCTCGCGATGGTCGACCCGAACAACGTCTTCGCCCTCGACGACGTGCGTGCCACGACCGGCCTCCGCGTCTCCGTCGTGGTGGCCGAGAAGTCCGACCTCGCCGCCGCGATCGATCGCTACCACCGCGCCGACGACGAGATGTCCAGCCTGACGCAGGTCTTCGAGGAGGAGACCGAGTCGACCGGTACCGACCTGGCTCCCTACGGGGGCAACACCGACCCCGACGACGACGCGCCGATCGTGCGATTCGTGAACCTGCTGATCTCGCAGGCGATCCAGGATGGCGCGTCCGATATCCACATCGAGCCCGGCGAGCGTCAGCTCGCCGTCCGGTACCGCATCGACGGCGTGCTGCACGAGATGCAGAACGCCCCCAAGAGCATCCAGAACGGCGTCATCAGCCGTCTGAAGATCATGAGCGAGATCGACATCGCCGAGCGCCGCCGCCCGCAGGACGGCCGCATGTCGGTGGTGCACGGCGGCAAGCGCATCGACCTCCGCGTCGCGACACTGCCGACGGTGCATGGCGAGAAGGTCGTCATGCGTATCCTCGACAGCTCCGCGACCACCCGGTCGATCGAAGATCTGCACATGCTCGAGCGCAACCTGAGCGTCTACGCGCACTCGTATGCGAAGCCGCACGGCATGATCCTCGTCACGGGCCCGACCGGTTCCGGTAAGTCGACGACCCTCTACACGACACTGCACGCGGTCGCGAAGCCCGAGATCAACGTCATCACCGTCGAGGACCCGGTCGAGTACCGCATGGCCGGCATCAACCAGGTGCAGGTCAACCCGAAGGCGGGCCTCACGTTCGCGAGCGCGCTGCGCTCCATCCTGCGA
Organism: Pseudolysinimonas sp.; assembly: GCA_039917005.1. GTDB lineage: Bacteria > Actinomycetota > Actinomycetes > Actinomycetales > Microbacteriaceae > JBDSKH01. The sequence goes on along the minus strand of JBDSKH010000032.1, from coordinate 4,646 downwards.
TCCGACCCGGATGTGGTCCTCCTCGGTGAGATCCGCGACCGCGAAACGGCGCAGATCGCGATCGAGGCATCGCTGACCGGCCACCTCGTGCTGTCGACCCTTCACACCAACGACGCTCCGAGCGCGGTCACCCGGCTCACCGAGATGGGCATCGAGCCGTTCCTCGTCGGATCGGCTCTGGAGTCCGTGGTCGCCCAGCGTCTCGCGCGTCGCCTGTGCGACCGCTGCCGCGAGCCCTACGAGGTCGATCCGGCCCAGCTCGCGAACCTCGAATTCCCGGTCGAGAAGTTCGGCAGCGTGCTGCACCGCCCGGCGGGCTGCACCAACTGCAGCGGCACCGGATACCGGGGGCGCATCGCGCTTCACGAGGTCATGGCCGTGTCGGAGGAGATCGAGCGGCTCGCCGTCGCCCACGCATCCAGTGCCGAGATCGGCCGCGTCGCGATCGCCGAGGGAATGCTCACGCTCCGCCAGGACGGCTGGGCGAAGGTCGGCATGGGGCTGACATCTATCGAGGAAGTCTTGCGCGTCGTCGCCTAGGCGACGTGCGAAGAGGGGAACAGCACCATGGGAGATGAGAAGCAGAAACCGGCCTGGGAGATCCCGGTCGTCGATGAGCATGCGGACTTCGCTCCGTACACGGCTCCGGTTCCGCCTGCAGCGGTGGCACCCGCCGCCGCGCCGTCGATGCCCGCGCCCGCCCCGGTCCCGCAGCCCGTGACGGCGCCCCCGATGCCCGACCCCGCGTCGGCGTTCGCGCCGTCGGTCGCCCCGTCGTTCCCTTCGCTCGCACCCGCCGGCGTGCCGGTAGCCGTCGTGCCGCTGGTCAACGCGGCTCCCGTGACTCCCGGTCTCACCTCTCCCGAGGCGCTCATGGCGATGCCGGTCGCTGGTGCGCCCGTCCCGACCGCAGCGCCCGTCGCACCGGCCTTCGCCGACCTGCCCGGTCCGGCGATCCCGTCGCCAGGCCCGGTCCCGGTGATGCCCGTTGCCGTCGCGCCCGACTTCCCGCCGCCGCCGTCTGCGTCAGCCCAGGTCGCGCCGCCGCTAGATGCTCCGCTGCTCGCCGCAGCGCCCGCGCCCGGTCTCGCCGGCGCCCCGGCACCCGGCATGTCCGCCGCAGGTCCGACCGGTGCCGCTGTCCTGGGGGCCGCCCCGGCCGCCGGTGAGCTGATGCGCGCCGAGGCCGCAATCGCCAACGGCGACGTCATCGCGGCGCTCGAGCAGGTGCTCTTCCACGGTGCCTCCGACCTGCATGTCACCGCGAACTCGATGCCGATGCTGCGCATCGACGGACGCCTGCGTCCCGTCACGGGCGCCGGCATCTGGAACGCCAGTGAGGTCGTCACCGCCGTGCGCGCCCTGATGAGCGACGAGCAGAAGGAGGCCTTCGACAAGTCGCACGAGCTCGACTTCGCCTACGCGCTGCCCGGCGGCACCCGTTTCCGAGTGAACTGCTATCAGCAGCGCGGCGCGACGGGCGCGGCCTTCCGCATCATCTCGACCAGCATCCGGTCGCTCGAAGAGCTGGGTGTTCCGGATGTGGTGGCGCAGTTCGCCACCCTGCCCCGCGGCCTCGTCCTCGTGACTGGCCCGACCGGCTCCGGCAAGTCGACGACGCTCGCCGCGCTCATCGACCTGGTGAACCGCACGCGCTACGACCACATCGTGACGGTCGAGGACCCGATCGAGTACGTGCACTCCAACAAGCGCTCGCTGGTGAACCAGCGCGAGGTCGGCAACGACACCGAGAGTTTCACGGCGGCGCTCAAGCACGTGCTGCGGCAGGACCCGGACGTGATCCTTATCGGCGAGATGCGGGACCTGGAGACCATCTCGGTCGCGTTGACCGCCGCCGAGACCGGCCACCTGGTGTTCGCGACCCTGCACACGCAGGATGCCGCGCAGACCATCGACCGCATCATCGACGTCTACCCGTCGCATCAGCAGGACCAGATCCGCACGCAGCTGGCGGCGACCCTGCAGGGTGTCGTCTCGCAGACCCTGGTGCCCCGCGCATCCGGGACCGGGCGGGTCATCGCGACGGAGGTGCTCATCACGACGCCGGCCATCGCGAACCTGATCCGCGAGGGCAAGGCGCATCAGATCACGTCGAGCATGCAGGCGGGGCGTGCCCTCGGAATGCACACGATGGACCAGCACCTCGCCGACCTCGTCAACGAGGGCGAGATAACCCGCGACGCCGCCTTCGAGAAGGCGCACGACCCGGACTCGCTCGACCGCCTCATCCGCCGCGAGGACATGGGTCCGTCGGACCTCACGTTCACCGCGAATGAATTCTCGATGCCCGAACCCTTGAGGAAGCACTGACATGTCGATGGCCGTCAAGAACTACGCGTACACGAGCCGCAACGGCTCGGGCAAGATCATCAAGGGCAAGCTCGAGGCGCCCAGCGAGGCCGCCGCGCTCTCGAAGATCCGTGGCCTGGGGCTGCAGCCGGTCTCGGTCTCCGAGTCGAGGGCCAGCACCGGGCTGCAGATGGAGATCAAGGTCCCGGGCTTCGAGAAGGGCGTCGGGCTCAAGGAACTCGCGATCATGAGCCGGCAGATGTCGACCATGATCAGCGCCGGCCTCTCGCTGCTGAGGGCCCTTTCGATCCTGTCGGCCCAGACCCAGAACAAGAAGCTCGCGGGCATCCTGCAGCAGGTCACGGTGGATGTCGAGAACGGCGGATCGCTCTCGGACTCGTTCGCGAAGCACCCGATCGACTTCCCGCCCCTGATGATCAACATGATCAGGGCGGGTGAGACCGGCGGCTTCCTGGAGGGTGCCCTCGAGTCGCTCGCCGTGAACTACGAGAAGGAGGCCAAGCTCCGCTCGGCCATCAAGTCGGCCATGGCCTACCCGGTCATGGTGCTCGTGATGTCATTCGTCGCGGTGCTGCTGATGCTCATCTTCATCGTCCCCGTCTTCAAGAAGATGTTCGACGGCCTGGGCAGCCAGCTGCCGGTGCCCACGCAGGCGTTGGTCACGATCTCCGAGAACATGATCTGGATCGCGCCACTGCTCGCCGTGCTGATCATCGGCGGCGGTCTGTGGTGGGGCAAGAACAAGAACACGGATGCGGTGCGCAAGTTCATCGACCCGCTCAAGATCAAGGCGCCGGTCTTCGGCCAGCTGGTCCGCAAGATCGCGATCGCCCGGTTCACCCGCAACTTCGCGAACATGATCTCGGGTGGTGTGCCCATCCTGACGTCGCTCGCCGTCGTCGGTGAGACGTCGGGGAACTGGGTGATCGCCCAGGCGACGCAGCGCATCGCCGAATCGGTGCGTACCGGTCAGTCGATCACCAAGCCCCTGGCCGAGGAGCCGGTCTTCCCGCCCATGGTCGTGCAGATGATGGCCGTGGGCGAGGACTCCGGATCGCTCGACACCATGCTCGTCAAGATCGCGGACTTCTACGACTCCGAGGTCGAGGCCATGACGGAGGCGCTCACGTCGCTCATCGAACCGCTGCTGATCGCCTTCTTGGGCGTCGTGGTCGGCGGAATGATCGTCGCGCTGTACCTTCCGATCTTCAACATCGCGACGGCCATCAAGTAGGCCGCGCGTCCCAGACGCCCGAGGGCGGACTCTGCACGGGGGTCCGCCCTTCGGTGCTGCCCTGAGCCCTGATCGTCGTCGACGACGACGACGTCGTGCGCGACCCGTCTGCCCATGAACTGGGGACAACCGAGGGAGGAAAACCCCCCTGACGAGGGATTCTGCTGTCCGGGTGCTTTCCCTAGATTCGCTGAGTCGGGAACGCGCTGCTCGGGTGCGGTGTCCGGCCTTCCCCGTCACCTCAACCCGAAACGGACAACCCACATGAACCGCATCACGTCGGCGCTCGAGCGTCGTCTCATCGGCACCAAGAAGGACGAGGGCTTCTCGCTCATCGAGCTTCTGGTCGTCGTCATCATCATCGGCATCCTGGCCGCGATCGCGATCCCGATCTACATCGGGGTCCAGAACTCGGCCAAGGACGCAGCAGTGCAGTCGGACCTGACCAACGCCAAGACCGCGATCATCGCGTACGGCACGGCCAACCCGACGGCCACCACGATCCCGAACCTCGCCGCCGTCACCCCGTTCGGCTACGCGGGCGCCAGCACCGACGTTCAGTTGATCTCGTTCGCGACCGTGAACCCGAAGACCAACTTCTGCATCCAGACGCTCCGCGTCGGCGGTGCGGCGGGTGACACGTTCAAGGTCACGGCCGAGGGCAACGTCACCAAGGGCGTCTGCTAGGCCGAGCTGTACGAAAGGGGGTCCCGGCTCGCCGGGGCCCCCTTTTCGTTGCCGTCGGCCGGCAGATTCGTGGGTGGTGTCCCCTGTCTGTCCGCGAAAGTGCGGACCCTCCGATTGGGGCCACGATCCGGGGAAATACCCCCCTGACGAGGGATTCTGGGAGTCGCCTGACCGGCTCTAGGTTCGGCATGTCGGGTCGACGGCCTTTGGGGGGCGGCGTCCGATTCCACCAATCACTTCAACGAATGGACACCAACATGACCCGCATCAAGTCGGCGCTTGAGCGTCGCCTGGCCGGCGGCAAGAAGGACGAGGGCTTCTCGCTCATCGAGCTTCTGGTCGTCGTCATCATCATCGGCATCCTGGCCGCCATCGCGATCCCGATCTACATCGG
>JBDSKH010000031.1:0-2727 GCA_039917005.1 Pseudolysinimonas sp. | reverse complement strand
GGCAATCCCAGACCGACCTGAATCGCGGCGGCCGCCCCGATCGACACGTCACCGTTGCCCACGCCCGTGGCGACCTCGGCGAGCCAGGGTGACGGGGTGTCCATCATCACGCCCACCGTCACCATCGCGCGCGCTTCAGCGCCCGATGTGCCGGTCACGCTCGACACCAGCGCGTCGGCCGTGCGCATGCCCGACCGCTGCGCCAGACCGTCGTGGCCGAGTTCGAGCGACGAACGCGCGTTGACCTCGGCGGCCAGACGAGACAGCCCGGCGTCGATGAGCCTTCGCGCCTCGGCCCAGCGCCGCATCCTCTCGATGACCTCGAGGTCGCCCACGCGATCGAGCCCCTCGAGGTCGGGGACCTCGAGGGCGATCGTGGCGGTGGGAGACATGCACTCATTCTGCCACGCGAGAGAACATCAGTTCTACTGGTCGGCGCAATCTGTGGAGAAGTTCTCGAAGATGGATTCGGATGGAGAGAACAACATCAAAAGGCGCGACGATAGCCTGGACCCATGCCCCTCACACTCGGATACAAGGCCAGCGCCGAGCAGTTCGACCCCCGCGAGCTGGTCGAGATCGCGGTCGCCGCCGAGGCGCACGGCATGCAGAGCGTCGCCGTCAGCGACCACTTCCAGCCCTGGCGTCACGAGGGCGGGCACGCGCCCTTCTCCCTCACCTGGATGGCCGCGGTCGGCGAGCGCACCAGCAGCATCCGGATCGGCACGAGCGTCATGACGCCGACGTTCCGGTACAACCCGGCCGTGGTCGCGCAGGCGTTCGCGACGATGGGCGTGCTGTATCCGGGTCGCATCTTCCTGGGTGTCGGCACCGGCGAGGCACTCAACGAGATCGCGACCGGATTCCGCGGCCCCGGCGAGCAGGTATGGCCCGAGTTCAAGGAGCGGTTCGCCCGGTTGCGCGAAGCCGTCGACCTCATGCGCACCCTCTGGCGCGACGAGCGCGTCAACTTCGAGGGCGAGTACTACTCCACGCACGACGCGAGCATCTACGACCGCCCCGACACCCCCATCCCGGTATACGTCGCCGCCGGCGGCCCCGTCGTCGCCCGGTTCGCCGGCCGCGCGGGGGATGGCTTCATCTGTACCTCCGGAAAAGGGATGGACCTGTACACCGAGCAGCTCATCCCGGCGGTCAAAGAAGGGGCGGAGCAGGCGGGTCGCGACTACGACGACATCGACCGCATGATCGAGATCAAGCTCAGCTACGACACCGACCCGGATCAAGCGTTGCAGAACACCCGCTTCTGGGCACCGCTCGCGCTCAGCAAGGAGGAGAAGCACGACATCACCGACCCTGTGGAGATGGAGAGGGCGGCAGACGCCCTCCCGATCGAGCAGATCGCGTCGCGCTGGATCGTCGGCTCCGATCCCGACGCGGTCGTCGCCGACATCCGGAAGTATGTCGACGCGGGCTTCACCCACCTCGTCTTCCACGGCCCCGGTGCCGATCAGCGCCGCTTCCTCGAGCTCTTCGAAAAGGACCTCGCGCCGCGACTCCGCGCCACTTAGACGCTCTCCGCCCCGGTGTGGACAGACAGCGTCTGACACCCCCGCAAAGGGGGTAGACCCCTAAGTGTGACCTGACCATATGCTGTGCGAGCGGGGCTTACCAGCCTCGCTCCGGCGGGGGCCGGACGGGGGACAGGCTGGGGGCCGCATCATGGTTTCGTCGACGCTTCGATTCGCCGGCTAGATGTCTTTGGATTCCGGCCTCGCCGTCGGAACCCGGCCCACCGCGGAGGCTCCTCTGGACCTCGCGGGCTGGGCGGGTGCGGCGACCGCCGTTCACGCGTGTCAGCAGATACCCGTACCGATGACGTTGCGTCTCGACGTGGCCGGGCACGACGTCATCGCCATCGATTTCGCGTTCAACGCGTTCGAGTGGTCGGGTTCGCTCGCCGAATTCCCGGCCGAGCCCGCGGCGGTTCTCGTCGAGACCCGCCCGGGCGTGCCGGGTACTCCGTCTCTCATTCTTCCCGGACTCCCGCTCGACCCGCTGCTCTGGTCGATCGGGTTCCACGCTTTCGGCGGCGACCCGGCTCCGTGGCTGATCCCCGGCACCCGCTACCGGCTCCGGCGCTGGCCGTCGCTCGCCGGCATCTCGATCGACCTCGACCAGGTGCGAATGATCGCGATGCTCGGCAACGCGTTCGCGACCGCCGATGAGCTCGCCGCCGCCGCAGGAACTCTCCCCGAGAAGGCGCGCAGATTGATCAACGCACTCAGCGTCGCCGGAATCCTGCGGCGGTCGGTGGGGGCTCCCCCGCTGGACGCGGCCGTGCAGACCGCCGCGCCCACGGCATCCGGGCACCCCGCCGTCGGACTCTTCGCCCGCCTCCGCGAGAGGTGGGGCCGCTGACGTGGAGCATGTCATCCTGTTCGCGGGCCCGATGGGTGCCGGCAAGACCACCGCTATCAAGAGCCTGAGCGACATCCCGGTCATCTCCACCGAGGCGGCGAACTCCGACCGCCAGACGGCGGACAAGGCGACCACGACTGTCGCTCTCGACTACGGCGAGATCCTCGTCAGCGACGAGGAGAAGATCCGCCTCTACGGCATTCCCGGGCAGCGCCGGTTCGATTTCATGTGGCGCGTGCTCCGTGACCGGGCCGAGGGCATGGTCCTGCTCGTGAACAACGACGGCCCCGACCCGGTGGATGCGATGCGCGAGTTCATGATCGAGTTCGCCGACCTGTGCGACCG
>JBDSKH010000030.1:0-3259 GCA_039917005.1 Pseudolysinimonas sp. | reverse complement strand
CGCTGAACGACTCGAGCAGTCCGAGGCCCAGCTTCTTGCGGGTCATCTGGACGAGCCCAAGCGAGGTGACCTCGGCGACCTGGTGCTTGGTGCGGTCGCGAGACAGGCACTCGACGAGACGGCGCAGCACGAGGTCGCGGTTGGTCTCGAGCACCATGTCGATGAAGTCGACGACGATGATGCCGCCGATGTCGCGCAAGCGAAGCTGGCGCACGATCTCTTCGGCTGCCTCGAGGTTGTTCTTGGTGACGGTCTCTTCGAGGTTGCCACCGGACCCGACGAACTTGCCGGTGTTGACATCCACCACCGTCATCGCCTCGGTGCGGTCGACGATGAGTGACCCACCGGACGGCAGCCAGACCTTGCGGTCGAGAGCCTTCTCGATCTGCTCGGCGATGCGGTACTGGTCGAACGAGTCGACGTCGCTCTCGTAGCGCTCGAGGCGGTCGACCAGATCGGGCGCGACGGCGCCGACGTAGGTCGAGATGGTCTCGAGAGCGTCGTCGCCCTCGATCACGAGCTTCTGGAAGTCTTCGTTGAAGACGTCGCGCACGATCTTGATGAGCAGGTCGGGCTCGCTGTGCAGCAGGGCGGGAGCCTGGACGGACTCGACGGCGTGACTGATCTCGGCCCACTGCGCGGTGAGGCGCTGCACATCGAGGGTCAGCTGTTCTTCGGTCGCGCCCTCGGCAGCCGTGCGCACGATCACGCCGGCGTCGTCGGGGAGGACCTCTTTGAGGATCTTCTTCAGGCGGGCACGCTCGGTATCGGGCAGCTTGCGGCTGATGCCGTTCATCGACCCGTTGGGCACGTAGACGAGGTAGCGGCCGGGCAGGCTCACCTGACTGGTGAGTCGCGCGCCCTTGTGACCGATCGGGTCTTTGGTGACCTGCACCAGGACCTTGTCGCCCGGCTTGAGTGCGAGCTCGATGCGGCGCGGCTGGTTCTTGGCCTCGCCCTCTGCGGCTGCCGCAGCAGCCTCCCAGTCGACCTCGCCGGAGTACAGGACGGCGTTGCGTCCGCGGCCGATGTCGACGAACGCGGCCTCCATGCTGGGCAGCACGTTCTGCACGCGCCCGAGGTAGACGTTGCCGATCAGGCTCGCGTCGGCGGCACGGGCCACGTAGTGCTCGACGAGCACACCGTCCTCGAGCACGCCGATCTGAATGCGGCTGTACTTCGAGCGGACCACCATGACGCGGTCGACGCTCTCGCGGCGGGCGAGGAACTCGGCCTCGGTGATGACCGGACGGCGGCGGCCGGCGTCGCGCCCATCCCGGCGGCGCTGCTTCTTGGCCTCGAGACGCGTCGACCCCTTGACCCGCTGGGGCTCGGTGATCAGCTCTGCCTGTCGGCGCGGCTGGCGTACGCGAACGACGGTATTGGGAGCGTCCTCGCCCTCGCGCGGGCTCTCGCCGGAGCGGCGGCGCGTGCGGCGGCGCGCGGCAGTCGAGGTCTCGCTCTCGTCAGCGTCGTTACCGCGGTCACGGTCGCTGCCGCGCTCACGGGCGCCGGGGACGACGGTCGGAAGGTCGGGTGCCTGGAACATCACGGCGAACGGCGAGGAGACTCCGCCGGATTTCTCCGCCTTGTCCGCCTTGGCGCCCTTCGCTTTCTGGCCCTTCGCCGGCTTCTCGCCGTCGGCTTTCGCCTTCGAGGCGCGCTTGGCCTTCGGTGCTGCGCCATCACCGGTCACGACATCCATCGCCGGTGCCGACGCGCTGACGTGATCGGCTGCGCTCTTGGGTCCTGCGGTCCTGCCCGCCGACGCCCGGCGCCGCGGCGCCTTCACTTCGGAATCCGTGCCGCCGACTGAATCGGTGTCTTCCACCATGGTTCGTCCTCATCCGGCTGGGCTGCCGCGCGGCCCGCCGGGTACTCTCTCGTGCGACGGTGCGCTTGCGCGACGCCCCCGCGAATCCTGTGCTTGCTGCGACCCGGTCCGTCCTTCACGGACCTCGTGGTCGCCCACACCCTGTCACGGTGCGGTGCGCAACTGGCTATGCGACGCGGTGCACGCGTTCACTCGAACGCTGCGCACTCGCGGCCCGGTATGCCCGGTAAAGCTTCATGTGGTGCCGGTGTCGGGCGCGGCCCGATCGGCTGCAACGATTATCGCACGTCGAGCATCGCTCGCGGGCTTTCCCACTCCCGACCCGCGATAATCGGCCCATGAGCGACACCACTCCCGACACCCGCAGGCCCTGGATACTGGCGGTCTTCCTGATCGTCGTCGGCGCGCTGGGCTGGTGGGCGGCCTTCTCCCTGACCCTCGACAAGTTCGCCGTGCTCGAGAATCCCGATGCCGTGCTGGACTGCAACTTCAGTCCCCTGGTGCAATGTGGCGCGAACCTCGCGTCGTGGCAGGGTTCGGTCTTCGGCTTCCCGAACCCCCTCATCGGGCTCGGCGGCTTCGTCGCCCCGATCGCGGTCGGAGTCGCCCTGCTCGCCGGCGCCCGTTTCGCGAATTGGTTCTGGATCGCGTTCAACGTGGGGATCGCGGGAGCCCTTGCGTTCGTGATCTGGCTGATCTCGCAGAGCATCTACGTTCTCGGAACCCTGTGCCCCTGGTGCATGCTCGTCTGGTCGGTGACCATCCCGCTGTTCTGGGTCGTGACCCTCTGCAATGCGCGCGAAGGCGTGTTCGGCGAGCGGCTTCGAACGGTCGGACATGTGGCTCAACCCTGGATCGTGCCGATCACGGTTGCCTGCTATCTCGTGATCGCGGTGCTCGCCCAGGTGCGACTCGACGTGCTGCGGTCACTGTCCCCGTTCTGATCGCCGATAGACTCACAGCCGATTCTGATCCCCGAGCCTGAGACTGCGAGCCGTGCCACAAGAGCGACAGACCAAGGACCAGCGACGTGAGGCTGCGCGTGAGGCCGCCCGAATCCAGCGAGAGAAGCAGAAGCGGCGCGATCGGATGTTCCGCTGGCTGATTCCCACGATCTCGACGCTCGCCATCCTGGCGATCGCGGCGGCAATCGTGTGGGCGTTCGTCTCCAGCCAGCCCGCTCCCCAGTCGGTGGCCGGGCCGCGCAACATGATCAGCGACGGCATCCTGTTCACCGCCGATGCGAACGGCGACATCGTGCCCGTCGAGACCGGTGCGATCCCGCCCTCGGGAACCCCGACGCCCACCGACGCGGAAGACGACGGCCTCGCGCACATCGTCACCTACGAAGACTTCTCCTGCCCCGCCTGCCAGTCGTTCGAGGCGACCTACTCCGCATCGATCCAAGCGCTCGTGTCCGCGGGA
>JBDSKH010000029.1:0-4872 GCA_039917005.1 Pseudolysinimonas sp. | reverse complement strand
GGAGGCCCTGGGTCTCGCCTCGCTCATCTCCCATTCGATAGCGCGAGCCGCCGCGCGCTCACCCGGCGGCTCATTCGTGGCGCTCGACGAGCAGGACACCTCCCTCTGGGACGCTGCGCTCATCTCTCAGGGAGAGGCCCTGCTGCGCCGAGCGTCTTCATCCTCTTCCGTCGGCCGTTTCCAGCTGGAGGCGGCGATCCAGTCGGTGCATAACGCACGCGCGATCAGTGGTGTGACCGACTGGACGGCGCTCACGCGCTTCTACCGGGCGCTCATCGCGATCGCCCCCACGCTCGGGTCACGGGTCGCACTCGCCGCTGCCATCGGCCGGGCCGACGGACCCGACGCGGGCCTCCGCGAACTCGACGCGATCGACGATCCCGCCCTGCCCCGGTTCCAGCCCGGCTGGGCGACCCGGGCACATCTGCTCGCGCAGTCCGGCCAGCGCGAGGACGCTGCCGACGCCTACGACTCGGCCATCGCGCTGGCGGCCGACCCCGGCATCCGGGCCTATCTGCAGTCGCGTCGCGACGCGCCCGCGTAACAACCCGTCGTCGGGTGACGGCCGCGCCCCTCGTGTCTGACAGGATGGGCTGTCTACCCCCTCATCGCCCCCGACGAGAGCGGAGTCCCGCGTGACGACCGATCAGAAGGTCGCCGCCGTGCCCTCGGACGACGGGACAGAGGGGCAGGTCCCGCCCGTCCGCGGCCACGAGCATCCGCGACTCGGCTGGATCCGCGCACCGCGCGTGCGCATCGGAGGCCGCCGCATCCCGGTCTGGGTCGTCATCGTCGTGGCGTTCGCGGCGTCCCGGCTGGTGTCGACGGGCGTGCTCGCCCTGCTCTGGGCGACGACGCAGGGCCAGTGGTTCTCGCACTACGACGGGGGCGCCGACTTCTGGGGCTACCTCCAGTCGTGGGACGTGAAGTGGTACCACCGTGTCGCGTTCGAGTGGTACCCGCTCGAGCTGCCCATCGACGCCAACGGCGACGTGAAGCAGAACACCTGGGCGTTCTTCCCGGTGTTCCCGGCGATCGTGCGCGGGCTGATCACGGTCACCGGAGGCGACTACTTCGTCGTGGCAACGATCGTGGCGACGGTGTCCGGGCTGCTCGCGACTCTCGCGCTCCACCGGCTGCTCGTGCAGCACTTCGCCCCGCGGCAGGCGCTCTGGGGCGCGCTGTTCTTCGCGTTCGGACCGATGTCGTGGATGCTGCAGCTGGCCTACGCCGAGAGCACTTTCCTCTTCTTCCTGTTCTGCGCGATCGCGGCGATGGTGTCGCGACGGTACCTGATCATGATCCCGTTCGCGCTGGTGGCATCGTTCACGCATCCGGGCGCCCTGGCGCTCGCGGCCGCGCTCGGGTTGCAGGGGATCTTCCGCCTGGTGCGACGGCAGCCGATCCGCTGGCACGAGTGGCTGACGGCCGGCCTCGCGATCGTGGTGATCACCGCCGCCGCCCTCTTCTGGCCGGTGCTGATCGCACAGCTGACGGGCGACCCGTCGGGATACTTCGACACCGAGCTCGGCTGGTGGCGGCAATACCTCGGTCGCGTGATCTTCGTGCCCTGGACCCCGTTCTTCCTTCTCTACGGATCGCTCTGGGGAATCTGGGGCGTGCTGCTCGTTGCCTTCGTGCTGGCGGCGGTCGTGTTCTGGCTCTCGCGCCCGTCGACCCGCGAGATCGGCGTCGACCTCTGGACCTACAGCGTCATGTACATCGCGTACCTGACTGCGGTCTTCCTCCCGACGCAGAGCCTGATCCGGATGCTGCTGCCGCTCTCCCCCCTGCTCGGTCACCCTGCGCTCTCGCGAACCAGGCGCCGCGCGTGGACCACGTTGCTCATCGGGGCGCTGCCGGTGCAGGCGTTCGCGATCTTCTGGCTCTGGGTGGTGTATCCGCCGTAGGATTGGATATATTCAATATTCGGTAAATATTGATGTAAGGTGACGGCATGGACGCATCCGGAGTCGCCGTCATCCTCGACCTGATCGGGTCGCGACGTCTCGCCGATCGCGCGCTCGGGCAGCTGCAACTCACCGAGGCGGCCGACCGGGTGAACCGCCTCATCGCGCCCGTGCAGCCGATCGCCGCCACGGTGGGAGACGAGTTCCAGGCGCTCTATGCCGACGCGGCGAGCGCGTTCGAAGCGACGCTGCTGCTGCGCCTCTGGCTTCCCGACGGCCTCGACTGCCGATTCGGGATCGGCGCCGGCGGCTACCGCACGATCTCGAGGGTGCCCCACGACATCCATGACGGCTCTGCCTGGTGGTCGGCCCGCGAGGCCATCGACGTCGCGAAAGCGAAGCAGGATCGCCGCAACCCCGCGATCCGCAGCTGGTATTCCGTCGATGCCGAGCACGTCGGCGGCTTCCCCGAGCAGGAGACCGCGCGGGCGTACCTGATCTCGCGCGACTACATCGTCGGCAAGATGCGGCCGAGCACGCGGGCGATGCTGCGTGGGTCGCTTGTGGGCCAGACGCAGACCGAGCTGGCGAACGAGCTGCGCATCACCCAGGGCACCGTGTCGTCCGCGATGCGCAAGAGCGGCCCGAGTATCGTCATCGAGGGGGTCGACCAGATCCGATCCCGGTGGGGGAAGTGATGCTGCTCTCGGGCCTTCTCGCGGCGCTGGCCACTGCCGATCTGCTGCGTCCGAGCGACGCGCGGCCTACGAAGCAGCAGCGCACGCGCTCATGGTTCGCCGGCATGGCGGCTGTCGCCGTGCTCGGCTGGGGGCTCGGCCTCTCTCCCTGGATCGCACTCGCCGGTGCGATCGTCCTCGCCCTCTGGCTTCTCTTCACACCTGTGCACCGGCGCAGTTCGTGGGCGCTGGCCGGACTCGCCATCGTGGTCGTTCTGACGATCTTCGTGTTCGACCCGCTGAGGGTGCCGCCGACGGAGGCGTTCCCCCCGAACCCGTTCTCGAACTGGTACACGTCGGCGGCACCCGACTTCCTCCGCGGCATCGCGTTCGGTGCATTCGCGACCGCGATCGCCGCGTTCCTGTTCCTGCTCAACTCCGCCAACTTCGTCGTGCGGATCATGGTCGACCTGACCGGCGTCGAGGTGGCATCAGACGATCCGGATGTCGAAACCACCGCCGCGACGACCGGCACGACCCGCGCCAGGAAGAAGGTCGCCCTCAAGGGCGGGCGCTTCCTCGGCCCGATCGAGCGGATCATGATCCTGGCCCTCGGGCTCGCCGGCCAGTTCGGCGCCATCGCGGCGGTCGTCGGCGCGAAGAGCATCATCCGCTACCCGGAGATCTCCAAGAGCAACGACGGCGGCAAGACGGCCGAGTACTTCCTCATCGGCAGCGGTCTCAGTTGGGGCCTCGCCCTGCTCGCCCTCGCGGTATCGGTTCTGAGTCGATAATCCGCGAGTAGTGACGCGGGGTCACACTTCGATCGCTCCGCCGATCGCGGCGAGGTGCTGGCGAAGCGTCAGCGTGGGGTCGGCAGCCCGGGCCTTCAGGTAGGCGGCGAACTGAAGCTGATCGCGCAGCGACTGGCCGCCGCGTGACTTCTCCGCCTGCGCGCGTTCGGTGTCGCGGATCCGCCCGGCGGCGAGCAGCACGTCCACCGCGGCAGCGGCCGGGACGAAGATCACGCCGTCGTCGTCGGCGAACACCAGGTCGTCGCGCGTGATCGTCCACTCGCCGACCGTCGCAGCATCCAGGGCGTCGGCCGCACGCGGATCGAGCCGCAGCGGACCGGTCGGCATCGAGCCGAGGCTGAACACGGGGAGCCCGATCTCGCGGATCTCGGCGGTATCGCGATGCAACCCCCAGATCACGATGCCCGCCAGGCCGGCGCCCGCGGCTTCGAGCGCCATGAGGTCTCCGACGCAGGCCTCGTCGAGGCGGTTCTGGTTGTCGACGACCAGCACATCGCCCGGCTCGGCGCCCTCGAGCGCCTCGAGGAAGATGTCGACGCTGCCCGCGTGACGTACGGGCAGGGCGCGTCCGGCGAGGCGCGTGCCGGGCTCGACGGCCGCCAGCCCCGCGGGACCGCAACGCACCTGCTGGCCGGCTCGCACGCATCCATCGGTCAGATGCGCGGTCGTCAGTCCGCTCTCGCCGGTCGAGTAGGCGCGCAGAGCCGTGTCGAGACCATCCGTCATGACAACTCCTTTTCGAACCAGTGATCGCCGTGGGGCTCGTCGTTGAAGGCGGGCACCTCGGTGTATCCCGCCGAGTGGTACAGCGCGATGGCCTCGGTCAGCGCGCGGTTCGTCTCGAGCTGCACCGTATGGATGCCGTTGGCCGCCGCGTGGTCTTCGAGCGTCGCGAGCAGCCGGCGTCCGAGCCCGGCGCCGCGCACCTCACGCGAGACCCACATGCGCTTGAGGTGGGCCTTTCGGTCGGCCGCGAACTTGAGCAGCCCGAACGCGACCGGCTCGCCGTGCAGCGTTGCCAGCAGGCAGAGCCCGCGCGGGAGTCGCACCTCGTCGTCGTTCGCGCTGATCGCGTGCTCGGCGTCGTAACCGGTCTCGAAGCGCTCGTCGAGCTCGGCGAGGTAGCGACGGGTCGCCTCGCGCGCCGCGGGTTGCGCAGGATCGACGACCGCGAACTCGACCATCGAGGCGGTGAGGAGCCGGTCGACGGTGTCCATCGCATCCACCAGGGCTTGTTGCTGCCGGTCGTCGAGAGCGGTCAGGATGCCGGCCGCGAGTTCGTCAGACAATCGCTCGTACTCGACGCGCTCGGCCCGGCCGGCAGCGGTGAGGGTCGCGCGGCGGACGCGGCGGTCGTCGACGTCCTCCTCCATCGTGATGAGGCCGTCGCGCTCGAGCGCCTGCAGCAGGCGCGTGAGGTATCCGGAGTCGAGATCGAGGTGGGCGCGCAACTGGCGCACCTCGCTATGG
>JBDSKH010000028.1:0-6150 GCA_039917005.1 Pseudolysinimonas sp. | reverse complement strand
CCGCCTGCTTGACGAGTGGAAGCTGGCCGGCCGGGCGGGAAAGCGGGCCGACGACGCGCTCTGGGAGCGCTTCAAGGCCGCGGGCGACATCCTGTACGCCGCGAAGGCCGAGGTGGACGCCATCGAGAACGAGGAGTTCGCCGGCAACCTCACCGAGAAGCTGGCGCTGCTCGACGACGCCGAGAAGCTGCTGACCGAGACGGATCGCGAGGCGGCAAAGCAGAGGCTGCTGGGCATCCAGCGCAAGTGGGACGCGATCGGCAAGGTGCCGCGCGATTCGGTCCGCACGGTCGAGGACCGCCTGCGCAAGGTCGAGACGCACGTGCGCAAGCTCGACGAAGACCACTGGAACAAGAGCGACCCCGAGAAGGTCGCCCGTTCGGAGGGCCTCGCGTCGCAACTGACGAGCGCCATCGAGAAGCTCGAGCGTGAACTCGACGATGCGAAGGCCAAGGGCGACGCGCGCAAGATCAAGGATGCCGAGGAAGCCCTCGCCGCTCGGCGCACCTGGCTGGACGCGCTCGGCTCCTAGTTTCACAAGAATTCTTGCGCAACTGTTCTTGTGTACATAGGGTCGGGGTATGTCCTCCGAATCCGAACGTGGCGTCGACCGTTCGCAGATCGACGTCCGCGATCCCAAGGCGATGCGGGCACTCGCCAATCCCCTGCGTCTCCAGCTGCTCGGCCTCCTGCGCCGCGACGGCCCGCACTCGGTCGGCGAACTGAGCGAGCTGGCGGATGCCGCCCCAGGCTCGGTCAGCTACCACCTGACGACTCTCGAGAAGTTCGGCTTCGTCGAAGAGGCGCCGGAGCTCGCCCGTGACGGGAGGGAGCGCTGGTGGCGCGCCGCCCACACCTCCACCCACTACGAGCCGAGCGCGATGCTCGCCGATCCCGAGTCCGCAGCTGCCGGGCGGGTCATGCGACAGACTTTCATGCAGGGCCATCTGACCGAGCAGCTCGCCTACCTGGACGTCGAGCCGAGCCTCCCACTGGAATGGGTCAAGGCCGCCACCGCGGGTGACACGATCTCATACCTCACGCCGGCCGAACTGCGGCAACTCAGCGACGAGGTCAATGCCCTCGCGGAGAAGTGGGACCTCTTCCGGGATGCCGGCAGACCAGGGGTCGCGCCCGTGCGCTTCATCTACTCGTCGTTCCGCCAGCCGTGACCGTCGCAACCCCCGTGGTCGTGCGTCGCAGGGCGCCCCTCGTCGGTCTGCTCGCGGCCGATGGCGTCTCGCGCGCGGGCAATGCGATCACCACGATCGCGGTGCCGCTCTACGTCCTGTCGCTCACCGGATCGCCGCTCGCCACGGGATTCGCCGGCGTCTTCGCGACCGTCCCGATCATCATCGGAGGCGCCCTCGGCGGTGTGCTGGTCGACAGGTTCGGCTGGCGCCGCTCGAGCATCGTCGCGGATGCCGCAAGCGGTCTGACGGTTCTCGCCATCCCGGTACTCGCCGGGCTCGGCATGCTGCCCTTCCCGCTGCTGCTTGCCCTCGTCTTCCTGAGCAACCTCCTCGATACACCCGGGTCGACGGCGCGGACCGCGCAGCTCCCGGACCTGACCGAGCTGGCCGGTACGCCGCTGACCCGGTCGACGGGTGCGCACGCGACCGTGCAGCGCACGGCCTCCATGCTCGGCGCCGGCGTGGCCGGCGCGCTCGTCGCTCTGGTAGGCCCGGTCAACGCCTTGTGCGCCAACGCGGTGTGCTTCGCGATCGCCATCGCGCTGACCCTGCTCCTGGTACCGCGCGATGCGGCACGGACGACATCGGCCGCCGAGGGTGAGCTGAAGCCGGGACGGGGGTACTTCGCCGAGCTCGCGGAAGGACTGCGCTTCGTCGTCCGGACACCGCTCGTCCGCGCGGTCGTCATCCTCGTCGTGATCACGAACACGGTCGACGCGGCCGGACTCACGGTCCTGAAACCCGTCTACGCCGCCGGCGTGGGGGACGACGGCGCGGTGCTGGGTGCCATGCTCGCGTGCTTCGCCGGAGGCGCGCTGACCGGGGCCGCTCTGTTCAGCGCTATCGGTCATCGCCTCCCCCGCCGCCCGTTGTTCATCGTCGCGTTCGTGCTGGCCGGTGTCCCGCCCTACCTGACGCTCGCCCTCGGAGCGCCGCTGCCCGCGGTGCTCCTCGTTCTCGTGCTCTCGGGGATCTCGGCCGGCCCGCTCAATCCGCTCATCGATACGGCGCTGTTCGGGCTGGTTCCGAGCCCGCTCCGCGCCCGGGTGTTCGGTGCGATCTCGACCGGCGTCGCCGCGGGCATGCCGCTCGGCAGCCTCATAGCCGGAATCGGTGTCGACACCCTCGGCCTCACCGTGACCCTCTTCCTGGCGGCAGGCATCTACGCGGTCGCGATCCTCGGGACATCCTTCGGGCGGCGCTGGTCCGGGTTCTGAGTTGTCCACAGGCCCGGTTGCGCACCGATGACGCCCGAGCGCGTTCCGGCGGACTTGCGGGCGGCACGATCGACGCGTGACGATCCTGCCGCCCGTGCTGCACGAGGCCGACCTGGCCCTCGCGGAACGCATGGCCGCGCGGCTCGACGGGGAGCTCTACGCATTCGGCGACGGGCATTGCGCGATCGATGAGGTCGAGCGGCCGGCGCTGCGCCTTCATTCGGTCCTCGGCGCCCGATCTGCGCGCCTGATCGCCGAGCTCGCGACCGCCGCGTGGGTCTGGGGTGCGCGGGATGCGGTGCCCGCCCGCCTGGAACTCTGCGTCGACCTGCGCGCACGGGCACGTCCGGCGGCGACGCCGCATGTCGCGGTTCGGGAGGTGGTGCTGGAGCACGGTGACACGGTCGACCTGGCTGGCCACCGCGTCACGGTCCCGCTGCGCACGGCGATCGACCTGGTCCGCAGCCGGGAAGACTTCGCCGACGAGGACCGGGATGCCGTGCAGCGGCTGGCCGCCCTGGCGGGGTTCAACCTCGACGCCTGCCGCACGTTCATGGACCGCAGCCGTAACCTGCCCGCCAAGCGCCGCGCGCTGGAACGCCTAGAACGGTGCCTGTGACGTCGTCAGCCGCCGCTGACGCGGTAGACGTCGTAGACGGCCTCGATGCGTCGCACGGCGTTCAGCAGCCGGTCGAGGTGCATCGTGTCGCCCATCTCGAAGACGAAGCGGCTCAGCGCGAGACGGTCACTCGAGGTCGACACGCTCGCGGAGATGATGTTGACGTGATTCTCGGAGAGCACGCGCGTGACGTCCGAGAGCAGTCCGGACCGGTCGAGCGCCTCCACCTGGATCTGAACCAGGAAAACGCTCGACGACGTCGGAGCCCACTCCACCTCGATCATCCGATCGGGTTCGGTCAGCAGCTCCTTGACGTTGACGCAGTCGGCCTGGTGCACCGAGACACCCGTGCCGCGCGTGACGAATCCGACGATCGGGTCGCCCGGGACCGGCGTGCAGCACTTGGCGAGCTTGACCAGGATGTCGGGGGCGCCGCGCACGAGCACGCCGGAGTCGCTGGGGCGCAGCTGGCGCGCCCGTCCCTTCGGCACGAACGGGACCTCGGCCTCGTCGGCCTCGGCCTCCCCCTGCATCGACGCGATGACCTTCTCGAGAACGGACTGCGTCGAGACATGTCCCTCGCCCACCGCCGCATAGAGAGCGTCGACCCCGTCATACCGCATGGCCGCCGCGACCTCGGCCAGCACATCCTGGCTCATCAGTTTCTGCAACGGCAGGTTCTGCTTGCGCATCGCGCGTGCGATAGCGTCCTTGCCCTGCTCGACCGCCTCCTCGCGGCGTTCCTTGGTGAACCAGCCGCGGATCTTGGCGCGGGCGCGTTGACTCTTGACGAAGTTCAGCCAATCCTGGCTGGGGCCGGCATCCGGATTCTTGGAGGTGAAGACCTCGACCGCGTCGCCGGAGTTCAGCACGCTCTCGAGCGGCACCAGCCGGCCGTTGACCTTCGCGCCCATGGTGCGGTGGCCGATCTCGGTGTGCACGGCGTAGGCGAAGTCGACGGGGGTCGCGCCGGCGGGCAGTCCGATGACTTTTCCCTGCGGCGTGAAGACGTAGACCTCTTTGGCACCGATCTCGAAGCGCAGGTTGTCGAGGAACTCCCCCGGATCTGCGGTCTCCGACTGCCAGTCGCTGATGTGGGCGAGCCAGGCCATCTCGGTGTCCTGCGCCTGCGCGGTGTCCTCGGCCTTGCCGCTGTTGACCCGCTCCTTGTACTTCCAATGTGCGGCCACGCCGTACTCGGCCCGGTTGTGCATGTCGTGGGTGCGGATCTGGATCTCGATCGCGCGGCCTTGCGGACCGACCACCGTCGTGTGCAGCGACTGGTACAGATTGAACTTGGGGGTCGCGATGTAGTCCTTGAAGCGCCCCGGGATCGGATTCCAGCGCGCGTGGATCGAACCGAGCACCGCGTAGCAGTCGCGGATGTTGTTCACCAGCACCCGGATGCCGACCAGGTCGTAGATCTCGGTGAACTCGCGACCGCGGGCCACCATCTTCTGGTAGATCGAGTAATACTGCTTCGGCCTGCCGACGACCTGGCCCTTGATCTTGCCGGCCTTCAGGTCTTCGTTGACGGCATCGATGACCAGTTGCACGAATTCCTCGCGCTGCGGCGTCCGGGTCTTGACCAGGCTCTCGATCTCGACGTAGAGCTTCGGGTAGAGCACCGCGAACGAGAGGTCCTCCAGCTCCCACTTGATGGTCTGGATGCCGAGGCGGTGTGCCAGAGGGGCGTAGATCTCCAGGGTCTCCTGCGCCTTGCGCTGCGCGGACTCCGCGTCGACGAAGCCCCAGGTGCGCGCGTTGTGCAGTCGGTCGGCGAGCTTGATGACGAGCACGCGGATGTCTTTCGACATCGCCACGACCATCTTGCGTACGGTCTCTGCCTGCGCGCTGTCGCCGTACTTCAGCTTGTCGAGCTTCGTGACGCCGTCGACGAGCATGGCGACCTCATCGCCGAAGTCGGCCCGCACCATGTCGAGCGTGTAATCGGTGTCTTCGACGGTGTCATGCAGCATGGCGGCCGCGAGGGTTTTGGGACCGATGCCGAGGTCGGCGAGGATCTGGGCGACGGCGACCGGATGCGTGATGTACGGCTCACCGCTCTTGCGCGTCTGACCGGAGTGGGCCTTCTCGGCAGCCGCGTAGGCCCGCTGGATCAGCGCGATGTCGGCCTTCGGGTGGTGCTGGCGCACCGTCTTCAGCAGACGGTCGACGGCGCCGGTGGGCTGCGCGCGCGAGAAGAGCCGCGGCAGCATCGTGCGCAGCGTGGCTGTGTTGGGCGCCTGAGTCTCCGTCATCGCCGCATCACCTCCCGCTCTCGTTGCTGAAGTCTACGAGCGCTGCGGGGATGCCGCCGGGAGGTTCGCTGTGGGCGGTGAGGCCCGCAGCGCTCAGGCGCCGACGGTCGCGTTCGATGTGCTGCGTGCGCGGAGCGCCAGTGCACGCTTGTCGCGCGCGGCGATCGTCGCTTCCCGCTCGCGGAACAGCGTGTACAGCGGCGCCGCGACGAACGGCGTCGAATAGGTGCCGATGAGCGTTCCGACCAGCAACGCGAGGGAGATGTCGCGCAGGGTGTCCGCGCCCAGGATGAACGATCCCAAGATGAGGATCGACGCCACCGGAAGGGCGGCGACGACGCCCGTGTTGATCGACCTCACGAGCGTCTGGTTGGCAGCGAGGTTCACCGTCTCACCGAAGGTTCGTGTCGAGTCATCACCGAGCTCGGACGTGTTCTCACGGATCTTGTCGAACACCACGACGGTGTCGTACAGCGAGAAGCCGAGGATGGTGAGGAAGCCGATCATGGCCGCCGGCGTGATCTCGAATCCGGTCGCCGCATACACCCCGACCGTGATCACCAGGTCGTGGAGCAGCGCGAGCATGGCAGCGGCGGACATCTTCCACGTGCGGAAGTAGATCGCCATCAGCAACGCCGCCAGTAGCAGGAAGAGGCCGAGACCTTGCAGTGCCTGCCGCGTGATGTCGGCGCCCCAGGTCGCCCCGATGAACGAGTCGTCGACCGTGTCGGTGTCGTAGGCCTCGCGGAGGGCGTCCGTGACCTCGATGGTCTGGGGATCGGTGAGCTGGTCGGTCTGCACGCGCACGCCGTCGGTCCCGACGGTCGTGACGTGGACGACGGCATCGGGGACGACCGAGT
>JBDSKH010000027.1:0-4470 GCA_039917005.1 Pseudolysinimonas sp. | reverse complement strand
ATCAGCGATGGCGGCCGTGCGGTCATCGCGGTCGGAGACCTGGCGTCCGCCCAGTACGTCAGCTACCTCGTACCCGGCATGTTCTACAGCGTCGACAGCGAGATCGGCAGCTGGGCCGGCGCGGCCGACGAGCTCGCCGCCGACCAGGCCGCGTGGTTGGCCCGACTCTCGCCCAACCAGTACTCGTCGCGTGATCACACAGACGCCTCCTCGGCCGTCGCGACCGTCGCGTGGATCGGGTACCAGACCCCCACTGTCGTCAACGTCGCATCCCTCGACCTCGCGCGCGAGGGCCGTGATGCGCTGACCGAGTCCCTGACGGGGCTGGATGCGATCCGCTCGGCGGGTGGCGCCACGTCGAAGCCGTACCTATCGATCCTCGCCCACTCGTACGGTGCGACCGCCGCCCTTCTCGCCCTGCAGGAGAACGACATCACGGTCGACGCGCTCGCGATGGTCGGCTCGCCCGGCAGCCCGGCGGAGACGGTCGGCCAGCTCAAGGTGCGCGACGGCAACGTGTGGGTCGCGGACGCATCGTGGGATCCGGTGTCGAGCACCGGTGTGTTCGGCTCCCAGCCGCTCAGCCCCGAGTACGGCGCGCACCAGTTCGGCGTCGGCGGGGCGACCGACCCGATCACGGGATCGTCGCTCGCGGGCTCGGTCGGCCATGTGGACTACTTCACGAGCGGCAGCGAGTCGTTCCGCAACATGGCGCTGATCGGCATCGGCCGCGGCGGCTTCGTGCTCGACCCCGACGGCATCGTCGACGCGGCCCCGCGCGCGTTCGCTTCCGCCGGTTGAGTAGCGCCGCCAAAGGCGACGCGTGTCGAAACCCGCTGGTTGAGTAGCGCCGCCAAGGGCGGCGCGTGTCGAAACCCGCTGGTCGAGCAGCGCCGCCCCCGGCGACGCGTGTCGAAACCCGCTGGTCGAGCAGTGCCACCCCCGGCGACGCGTGTCGAAACCCACCCCTGCGCGCAACCCTAGACTTGGACATATGTCCGAGATCACCCCCGACGTCGTGAGCCACCTGGCGCACCTCGCCCGCATCGCGCTCACGCCGGACGAGATCGCGAAGCTGACAAGCGAACTCGGCGTGATCGTCGACTCGGTGGCGAAGGTGACCGAGGTCGCGACGCCCGAGGTCCCGGCGACCAGCCACCCCATCCCGCTCGGAACCGTGACGCGACCCGACACCGTCGGCCCGACGCTCACCCCGGCCGAGGCTCTCGCGGGCGCGCCCGAGGCAGAGCTCGACCAATTCAAGGTCTCGTCGATCCTGGGGGAGGAGCAGTGAGCGACGCCGACCTCATCCGGCTCGACGCGTCTGAGCTCGCGGCCAGGCTCGCATCCGGTGACGTTTCGAGCGTCGAGGCGACTCAGGCGCACCTGGACCGGATCGCGGCGGTCGACGGTGACATCCACGCGTTCCTGCACCTGAACTCCGGTGCGCTCGAGACAGCCGCCGCGATCGACAAGCAGCGTGCGGCCGGCGAGAAGCTCGGGCCACTCGCGGGTGTGCCGGTCGCGATCAAGGACGTGCTCTGCACGCTCGGGATGCCGTCGACGGCGGGGTCGAAGATCCTCGAGGGCTGGATCCCGCCCTACGACGCGACGGTCGTGGCCCGGATGCGGACGGCCGGCCTGGTGCCGCTCGGCAAGACGAACATGGACGAGTTCGCCATGGGCTCGTCGACCGAGCACTCGGCTTACGGCGCGACGCACAACCCGTGGGACCTTGACCGGATCCCCGGTGGATCGGGCGGTGGCTCGGCCGCGGCCGTCTCGTCGTTCGAGGCGCCGCTCGCTCTCGGTTCGGACACCGGTGGGTCGATCCGCCAGCCCGCCGCTGTCACCGGTTCGGTCGGAATGAAGCCGACCTACGGCGGGGTCTCGCGTTATGGCGCGATCGCGCTGGCGTCGTCGCTCGACCAGGTGGGTCCGGTCACGCGAACGGTTCTCGATGCCGGCCTGCTGCACGACGTGATCGGCGGGCACGACCCGCGCGATTCGACGTCGATCCCGGATGCCTGGCCGTCCTTCGCGGATGCCGCGCGGGCCGGGCAGCGCGACGGCGCCGTAAAGGGTCTGAAGATCGGCGTCGTGAAGGAGATGTCGCTGGAGAGCCAGGGCTTCCAGCCCGGTGTGCTGCAGCGGTTCAACGAGTCGCTCGCGCTGCTGGAGGCGCAGGGTGCCGAGCTGGTCGAGGTGAGCGCGCCGAGCTTCGACTACGCGATCGCGGCGTATTACCTGATCCTCCCCGCGGAGGCCTCGAGCAACCTCGCGAAGTTCGACTCCGTGCGGTTCGGCCTGCGGGTCGCCGTGCCGGGGGGAACGGTCGAGGATGTCATGGCCGCCTCGCGCGAAGCGGGCTTCGGCGACGAGGTGAAGCGCCGGATCATCCTCGGCACGTATGCGCTGTCGGCCGGATACTACGACGCCTATTACGGCTCTGCGCAGAAGGTGCGGACGCTGATTCAGCGCGACTTCGCGGCCGCGTTTGAGAAGTGCGATGTGCTGGCGACGCCGGCCGCCCCGACGACCGCGTTCAAGCTGGGCGAGAAGATCGACGTCCCGCTGGCGATGTATTTGAACGACCTGACGACGATCCCGGCGAACCTGGCCGGCGTCCCCGGAATCGCGCTGCCCTCGGGACTCGCGCCCGAGGATGGCCTGCCCGCCGGCATCCAGTTCATGGCGCCTGCCCGCGAGGACGCTCGTCTGTACACGGTCGGCGCGGCGCTCGAGCAGCTGCTCGTCGCCGAGTGGGGTGGCCCGCTGCTGGCGAAGGCCCCCGCCCTGGCCTGAACGTCGGTCCAGGGTCGCCCGCGCGCTAGCGGCGCAATTCGCAGCGGCAGGCTGCGCTCTACGCGGTGACCCGGCAGCGCTAGCTCGCGAGAAGGCGGCGCAGCGCGGCGCTCTTCGTGGGTGCTGGGATGGGTCTCTGGTGCGCGTCGATCGACGGTGGCGGCACGGCGAAGTAGTCGCCGCCGGTGCGTGTAATCCGCCACCCGTTGTCATGCACGAGCAGATGATGATGTCGGCATAGCAGGATGCCATCGGCGATATCCGTGCGCCCGAAGTCGCGGGTCCATTCGTTGATGTGATGAGCCTCGGTCCAGGAGGGTGGATAGTCGCACTCGGGAAACCTGCACCCGCCATCTCGAGCCGCCATGCCGATGCGTTGGCGCCGATTGAACAATCGTTGGTCGCGACCCACGTTGACCGCCTGGCCGGTGGTGTCGAAGAGGATCGGCACCATGCCCGATTCACAGATGTGCCGCTCGACCGTGTCGATGCTCACGGCCTCTGACCCGCCCTCGAAGCGCCCCGACCCGCGACGGCCGGCCAGGTCGCGCTCCGTGACGATGACCTGAACCGGCGCGCGCCGAAGGCCGAGGACGTCGTTCGAATCGGTGAGCGTTGCGATGCGGATCAGATCGACGAACGAGTCGACCGCGATCTGTTCGAGGGTGCGGCTGTCGGTGACGAGGTCTTCGGCACGGGTCGCCTGCGTCGGATCGACGAACCGCGGCCCACCGCGACGCGGGGACGTCATCGCGTCGTATGCGCCGATGACCACCGCCGCGGACTCTGGATCGAGCAGCCCGTTGATGCGGGTCATGCCGTCGCCCGTGGGCGTGATGTGCAGGTAGCGCCGTTCCCGGAGCATCCGCTCGCGATCCCGCACACCCTCAGCGTCGAGGTCGGCCCGCAACTCGCGTGCTCGTATCAGCAGCTGCTCGACGGTGAGCGTGGGCGAGTCGCGGATGAGTTGCTTCTGCGCGCCGATCAGCCCTGCCACGAGATCGGGGGATGAGGTGGCGTCGGCGACCGGTCCGAGCCCGGCTTGAATGGCGTCGGCGACCGCGATCGAGAGCCGCCCCGCGGCCACCTCGGCAGCCACGTCGCTCAGCCAGGGCTCGGCGTTCGCCGCAGGGTCGAGCCGGGAATCGGGGCTGGCCGCCGCATCCATGCCATTCGCAACGAGTGTGCCGACTCGGACCATCGTCTGCGCTTCACGAGCAGTCGAGCCGGTCACGCGCTGGACGAGCCGCTCGGGGGTGCGTGCCCCGAGCCGTTGGGCGAGGCCCGCGCTGCCGAGTTCTCGGCGCGATCGATGCGCGATTTCGGCTGCGACGCCGGCCGCCGCCGAGTTGATTCGGCGCGCAACCTCGGACAGTTGCCGCTGCGTGTTCAACAGCTCGGAGTCGACGAGATTCGCCACCACGGGCATCGCGAACTCCACCGACGTATCGGTGAGGTCGGCGATCCAGCCGGGGCGTAATGACATGACCTCAGTATCTCACGGTTCGAACAAATGTTCGATAGTCCGGCAGGGATCGGTGGACAAGTCGCGGCGTTCAGGGCGGTGAAGGAGGGGCGCGCCTCCGCCGCGGCGCCGCGTCAACGGTGGGGGAAGAAGGTGCGGCCGGCGCGCCTCCATTGCGGGAGCCGCGTCAAGGGTGGGGA
>JBDSKH010000026.1:0-7502 GCA_039917005.1 Pseudolysinimonas sp. | reverse complement strand
CCTCGGCGAACGCGTCCTCGCCCCATGGCCACCAGTCGACAGGGTTACCGGCATGACTGCGCAGGTAGGGGCTGACGGCATCTGCCAGCCGGTTCGCCATACTCTGAGAGTAAAGGAGTCGCTCAGCCTATGTACGCCGAGAAGAACGCAGCCTCGCCGACGACCTTCACCTATCTGGGCGGTCCCTCCGGAGTGCTCGAGTACGGCGGGCTGCGGTTCCTGATCGACCCCACGTTCGACGAGCCGCAGGCCTACCCGGACGATGAGGGCGACACCCCGCTGGTGAAGACCCGAGGCCCGGCGATTCAGCCCGACGAGCTGGGACAGATCGATGTGGTGCTCGCTTCGCACCACGAGCATGTCGACAATCTCGACACCAGAGGCGCGGAATTCGCGATGCGCGCGCCCATCGTGTTGAGCACTCCCCGCGCCGGCGACGACCTCGGGGCCCCCTGGCTCGGCATGGCCGACTGGTCACAGCACTCGGTAGGCCTGGTCGACATCACCGCGGTTCCGGCGCTGCACGGCCCGCCCGGAATCGAGGACACGATCGGCCCGGTCGTCGGGTTCGTCCTGCGGGCGCCGACGCTCCCCAGCGTGTACGTGAGCGGCGACAACGCGTCGCTCGAGAAGGTGCGCGAGATCGCGGGTCGCTTCGCCCCGATCGGTGTCGCCATCCTCTTCGCGGGTGCAGCACGGGTCCCCGAGATCGACGCCGTTCTGACCCTGACATCTCAGGATGCCGCCCAGGCCGCGCAGATCCTGCAGGCGGACAAAGTGGTCGGCGTCCACACCGAGGACTGGGAGCACTTCAGCGAGACACGCGCCGACCTGGAGGAGGCGTTCTCGGCCGCGGGGATACGCAACCTACTGGTCGACACACCGCGAGGCGAAAGGGCGGAATTGTCGTGACCCTCGATCATTTCCCCTGGACTCGGTCGGCCCTGCCGGTCGGATCGGCTCCACCGTCAACGTCGTGGCGGCGGCCGCCCTCACCGTGTTCGGGTTTCTGAACGGATCACTTCTGTTCTCCCTCGTCGCGATTGCCTTGAGCGCTACATTCACCGTGATTTGTGTTCGAGCTTGGCGCGGGGACTACGACACCATGTACACGTTCGACGTGATCCGCAATCCATTCGGGCCGTCGCGGCCCCGAGATCCGCGGGACTAGCGTCCCAGGCGCTGGTTTCGACACGCCGCTGCGCGGCTACTCAACCAGCTGGACTCTAGCGCTTCAGATCCGGGTCCGGTCCGAGCCGCAGGCCGCGGTCGAGTCCATCGATGGCGGCCATCTCATCGGGCGAGAGTTCGAAGCCGAACACGTCGAAGTTCTCCGCGATGCGCTCGCGTGAGTTCGACTTCGGGAACACGATCAGACCACTCTGGAGGTGCCAGCGGATGACCGCCTGAGCCGGCGTCACCCCGTGAGCGGACGCGGCATCCTGAATCGGATTCTCTGCGAACAGGTCGTACTTGCCCTGACCGAGCGGGCCCCAGGACTCGATCGCGATACCGTGTTCGGCACCGTAGGCCCGCAGCTCGTGCTGGGCGAAGGCGGGATGCAGCTCGATCTGGTTCACAGCGGGGACTGTGCTGCTTCCGGCGATGATCCTGTCCAGATGCGCGGGGGTGAAGTTCGAGACGCCGATCGAGCGGGTCTTGCCCTCGGACGCGAGCTGCTCGAACGTGAGCCAGGACTCGAGATAGCGATCGAGATCCGGCCGTGGCCAATGGATGAGGTACAGGTCGACGAAATCGAGGCCCAGCTTCGCGAGCGAGAGATCCATGGCATCGATCGCCGACTGGGCGCCCTGGTCGGGGTCACGGAGCTTCGTGGTGATGTACAGCTCCTCGCGCGGGATGCCGGACTTCTCGATCGCCGCGCCGACACCCTTCTCGTTGCCGTAGTAGGACGCCGTATCGATGTGCCGGTAGCCGACCTCGAGGGCGTCGCTGACGATGCGTTCGGTCTCGTCGGGTTCGACCAGGAAGACGCCGAAGCCGAGTTGCGGGATGCTGTGGCCGTCATTGAGCACGATCGAAGGAACAGTTGTCGGAACAGTCGTCATACCAATCAGCTTAGAGAGGTCCGCGCACCTAGGCTGGAGGGCTGATGTCCGACGCCCTCCCACCCATCACCTACCCGCCGGAGCTGCCGGTCAGCGCCGCGCGGGAGGAACTCGCGCGCGCCATCTCGGCGAATCAGGTAGTGATCGTGGCCGGCGAGACCGGATCGGGCAAGACGACGCAGCTGCCGAAGATCTGCCTCGAGCTCGGGCGCGAGAAGATCGGGCACACTCAGCCGCGGCGCATCGCGGCGCGGAGCATCTCCGAGCGCATCGCCGAGGAACTCGGTGTCGAACTGGGCGGTCTGGTCGGCTATCAGGTGCGGTTTGACGACCGGTCGAAGGCCACCACTCGCATCAAGCTCATGACCGACGGCGTGCTGCTCGCCGAGATCCATCGCGATCGCGACCTGCGCCGCTACGACACGATCATCCTCGATGAGGCGCACGAGCGATCCCTCACCATCGACTTCCTGCTCGGCTACCTCAAGCAGCTGCTTCCGCGGCGGCCCGACCTGAAGCTCATCATCACGAGTGCGACGATCGATCCCGAGAGCTTCGCGGCGCATTTCGCCGGGCCGGACGGCACTCCCGCCCCGATCGTCGAGGTGAGCGGTCGCACCTACCCCGTCGAGATCCGCTACCGGCCGCTGGTGTCGGAGCAGAGCGAAGACGACGAGGGTGATGCGAGCGACGATCGCGACTATCTCCAGGGCATCACCGATGCGCTGGCCGAGCTGGCCCGCGAGGCGTCGGGCGATGTGCTGGTCTTCCTGTCGGGCGAGAACGAGATCCGGGATGCCGAGGACGCCGTGCGTGCGGCGTCCGGACCCGAGACCGAGGTGGTGCCCCTTTACGGGCGATTGAGCGCCGCGGAGCAGCATCGCGTGTTCGAGACCAAGCGCAGCCACGGCATCCGGCGCCGTGTGGTGCTGGCGACGAACGTCGCCGAGACCAGCCTCACGGTGCCCGGGATCAAATACGTGGTGGATGCCGGCACGGCCCGCATCTCGCGCTACAGCGCCCGGGCGAAGGTGCAACGGCTGCCGATCGAGGCGATCAGCCAAGCGAGCGCGAACCAGCGTTCGGGCCGGGCGGGCCGCACGAGCGACGGGATCGCGATCCGGCTCTACTCGGAGGAGGACTTCGACCGACGCCCGGAGTTCACCGACCCCGAGATCCTGCGCACCAATCTCGCGGCCGTCATCCTGCAGATGATCTCGATCGGGCTCGGCGACATCGCGGGCTTCCCGTTCCTTCAGCCGCCGGACTCGCGCGGCATCCAGGACGGCATCGACCTGCTGCACGAGCTCGGCGCGATCACGATCGACCCGACCACGAAGCACACCCGCATCACGAAGACCGGCCGCGAGCTCGTGCAGCTTCCCGTCGACCCACGGTTCGGGCGCATGGTGGTCGAATCGGTGAAGCACGGCGTCGTACGCGAGGTCGCCGTGATCGTGGCGGCGCTGAGCATCCAGGACGTGCGCGAGCGCCCGCTTGCCAAGCGCCCTCAGGCCGACCAGGCCCACGCCCGGTTCGCCGACCCGACGAGCGACTTCCTCTCCTTCCTCGCCCTCTGGAACCACCTCGAGGAGAAACAGCGGGAGCTCTCGAGCAGCGCCTTCCGGCGGCTCTGCAAGAGCGAGTACCTCAACTACCTGCGGGTGCGCGAGTGGCAGGACCTCTACCGTCAGCTGGTGCGTGCCGGGTCGCTCAAGCCGGGCGCGGCCAAGGTCGACCCGGATGGCATCCATCGCTCGCTGCTCGCCGGTCTGCTTTCGCGCATCGGGTTGCGCGACGAGCGGACCAAGGCGACCGGGGGCAAGCCCGACAAGCGCGCCATCCGCGAGTACCTCGGGGCGCGCAACACCAGGTTCGCGATCTTCCCCGGCTCGGCGCTCGCCAAGACGGCACCGCCCGCGGTCATGGCCGCCGAGCTCGTCGAGACCAGCCGCCTGTTCGCGCGCACTGTCGCCGCGATCGACCCCGCGTGGGCGGAGGCACTCGCGGGCGACCTGGTGAAGCGCAGCTACGGCGAGCCGCGCTGGGAGAAGAAGCAGGGCTCGGCCGTCGCCGACGAGAAGGTCACGCTGTACGGCGTCCCGATCGTGCCGAAGCGACGCGTGCAGTTCGCCCGCATCGACCCGGAGCAGGCGCGCGAGCTGTTCATCCGGCACGCGATGGTCGACGGCGACTGGCCGTACGCGATCGACCGCAACCCGCTGTACGCGTTCGACCGGGAGAACCGCGCGCTGCGCGACGAGCTCACCGAGGTCGAGGAGCGCACCCGGCGGCGCGACATCCTGGTCGACGACGAGGCGGTCGTGGAGTTCTACGATCGCCGGCTGCCGGCGGCCGTCACCGATGTGCGGGCCTTCGAGAAGTGGTGGAAGGACGCGTCGGCGAGCCAGCCCGAGCTGCTCACGCTGACGCGCGCTGCCCTGGTC
The DNA here is from genome assembly GCA_039917005.1 of Pseudolysinimonas sp. Taxonomy (GTDB): domain Bacteria; phylum Actinomycetota; class Actinomycetes; order Actinomycetales; family Microbacteriaceae; genus JBDSKH01. Next base: position 2,986 of record JBDSKH010000026.1, on the reverse strand, counting down.
GAGGACGACGAGGAGCCTCAGGCCGATACGGATGCCTACCCGGCCGAGTGGGTGGCGGGCGATCAGCGGTACCGGCTCGCCTACCGGTTCGAGCCGGGAGCCGAGGACGACGGCGTCACCGTCGAAGTGCCGCTGGCGCTGCTCCCCCGCGTCGCCGAGGCGGGATTCAGCTGGCTCGTTCCCGGCCTCTTCGACGAGCTGGTCACGGCGCTGCTCAAGTCCCTGCCGAAGGCGATCCGCAAGAACGTGGTGCCCGCGGCCGATTGGGCGCGCAAGTTCGCCCCCCTGCTGGCTGACGAGCGCCCGCCGCAGGCGGACGCATCTCGAGGCCTCGAAGCCGTCCTCGCCGACCTCATCCGCCGAGAGACCTACACCCCGACGACCGCGTCCGACTTCGACCTCACCCGCGTCCCGCCCCATTTGCGGATCACCTACGCCGCCGTCGACGAACGCGGCAAGCGGCTCGGCTCGTCGAAGGACCTCACGGAACTGCAGGCCCGCTTCGCTTCGCAGGCGCGGACCAGCGTCGCGAAGGCGACCGCAGCATCCGGGCCAGATCGCTCGATCGAACGCACCGGCATCACGGCCTGGAACGTCGGCGACATCCCGGAACTCGTGGAGAGCACGGTCGGCACCGGCACGGTGCGCGGCTACCCCGCTCTCGTGGATGAGGGCGCATCGGCGGCGCTCCGCGTCTTCGCGACCGCGGCCGAGCAGGCGGCAGCCCATCCGCGCGGCGTGCGACGTCTGCTCGCGATGACCGTGCCGAGCCCGCTCGGATACGTGAACGACCACCTCACGCAGGCCGAGAAGCTGCTGCTCGCCGCGAGTCCGTATCCCTCGACCGCCGCGCTGCTCGACGACGCTCTTCTCGCGGTGCTCGATGACCACCTCGCCGGGCGGGCACCGTTCACGCAGTCCGCTTTCGACGCGCTCCGGGTCGAGGTCTCGGCCGGTCTGATGGATGAGTTGTTCGGCCTGGTCGCGCAGGTCGCCAAGGTGATCGACGCCTGGCGGCTCGCCGATCGGGCGATCTCGGGCGCCTCATCCCTCGCATTCATGTCGCCGCTGGCGGACGCGCGTTCGCAGCTCGGGGCGCTGGTCTTCCCCGGTTTCGTGCGCTCGTCGGGCGTCGCGGCGCTGCGCCGGCTCCCCATCTACCTCGCCGGTATCACCCACCGCGTCGAGCGTCTCGCCGAGAACCCCGGCCGCGACCGTCAGTGGCAGACCGAGGTCGAGCAGGCGACGACGCTCTACCTCGATGCCAGTGGCACTCTCCCTCTCGCGCCTGACGCCGAGCCACGCATCGCCGCCGCCCGGTGGATGCTGGAGGAGCTGCGCCTCTCGCTCTTCGCCCAGCACCTGGGCGCCGCCGGCCCGGTCAGCGTGCAGCGGATCCGGAAGTTGCTCGCCATCGGCTAGACCGCCGCTGGTCGAGTAGCACCCGGAGGGCGCGTGTCGAGACCTACGCTGGCGGGATGAGGATTTCGGACACCCCGTTCGGCACGACCGACTGGGATGCCGTGGAGCCGACAGAGCACGCCGGCGAAGAGGGCACGGCCACCTGGCGAACCCGGCAGTTCGGCGACATGCGCGTCCGCCGGGTGGAGTACTCGCCCGGTTACCGCGCCGACCACTGGTGCGCGAAGGGACACGTACTGCTCTGCCTCGAGGGCAGTCTCGAGACCGAGCTGCGCGACGGCCGCACGTTCTCGCTGCACCCGGGCACGAGTTACCAGGTGGCCGACGGCGTCGACGAGCATCGCTCCTCCACGGCGACGGGCGCCGTGCTGTTCATCGTGGACTGATCGGGGCTATCCCGGACAAATGGGGCCATCCCTCCCGCCCCGGATGTCCGTTCCGGCCCCAGAGGGCGGGGGACTAGTCCTTCTTTTTGGCTGACGCTGAGGCGTTCGACTCGTAGGACGTGTTGGTGCTCTCGAAGAAGTTGACCAGCTGCAGGGTGTCGTTCGCCGTCGCCATCCACTTGGCCGGGTTCGTCACGTTGTACTCGGGATCGAAGCCGAGCTCCTCGAGCCGGCGGTCGGCCAGGTACTTGACGTACTGGTTGATGTAGCTGGCGTTGAGGCCGAGGATGCCGTTCGGGAGCAGGTCGTTGTTGTACTGCTCCTCCATCTCGACGGCGTCGGTGATCATCTTCTTGATCTCCGACGCGAACTCCGCGGTCTGCAGGTCGGGGTTCTCATCGAGCACCGTCAGGATCAGGTTGATGCCGAACTTGAGGTGCAGACTCTCGTCGCGCACCACCCAGTCCATGAGCGACCCGAAGTTGCGCAGCAGGTTCCGCTGGCGGAACGACAGCGCCACCATGAACCCCGAGTAGAACCAGATGCCCTCGAGGATGATGTTGTACGCCACGAGGTTGCGAATGAAGTCCTGCTTGCCCTCTGTCGTGGTGATGTCGAGCGTCTGCTCCGTCATGCGGCGGATGAACGAGACCTCGAACTCCTCTTTGCGCGCCATCGACGGGATGTCGGCGTGGGCCGCGTAGGCCTCCTTGCGATCGATCGGGAACGTCTCGAGGACGTACTCGAACGACATGCAGTGGTTCGCCTCTTCCCACATCTGCTTCGCGAGGTAGAGGCTGCACTCGGCCGCACTGACATACGGGTACACGCCGAATGCGAGAGCCTTGTTGACGAGCAGCTCGTTGGGGTTGAAGTAGCTCATGAGGAACGTCACCGCGTGACGCTCTTCGTCGGTCATCTTCTTGAAGTCGGCGATGTCTTCACCGAGCTGGATCTCGTTCGGGAACCAGGTGTTGGCAACAGCCTGGTCGTAGAGGTCCATCGCCCACTGGTACTTGATGGGCTTGAGCAGCAGGCCGTCCTGCAGGCCGGTTCCGAGGATGCCCATTACTGACAGCTCTCGCACTGGAGGTCGTCCATCGGGTCGACCGGGACGTCGTATTCTGCGATGCGGTCCACTACTTCACTCCTCCAAATCCACGGCGGGCCGGTCCGGC
>JBDSKH010000025.1:0-3689 GCA_039917005.1 Pseudolysinimonas sp. | reverse complement strand
CCAGTGCGGTGGACGCCTGGCTCGCCGAGATGCTGCCGGTCGACCTCGATCGCGAGCACCGGGTGTACGCGTGGATCTCGGGCGAGCCCGCGGCCCGCGTCATCAGCAACGCCTAGCTCGCGGGTTTCTCCGTGGCTATGCCCGTGCCCGGCCGGGGCGGCCGCTTGCGCACGTAACCGGCCAGCTCGAGACCGGCACCCACCTCGAACCGGTTGGTCAGGGCATCCGTCCCCGCCGCGAGGTAGAGCGGGATGAACGCCAGACCGTAGCGCCTCCACTGCGCCCGGTGCTCGGCCTCGTGCGCGATCACGTCGTCGCCGTCGTTGTCGGTGGTCAGGTAGATCGCGCCGATCGTGGTCCCTCCCCGCCCGTACGACCACTTCGGCATGCGACGGAAGTAGTGCATCCCGTTCTTCACGCCGAACTTGCCACGCAGCACCGTGCCATAGACGAAGACGGCGCCCGTGGCGAACCAGTAGCCGGGCCGGGTCCAGACCGGCCAGAGCATGAAGCTGCGCAGCCACGGCATCCGGCGTACCCCACGATCGATGCCGGCGAAGAAGCGCCCGGCGCCGTTCCGTTTCTGGGGCTCGATGTCGGGCAGCGATTTCACGCCGACTCCTCCCGGCCGTACGTCTCGAGGAATCGCAGCCACACCTCGGACACGGTCGGGTACGCCGGCACCGCATGCCAGAGCCGCGAGAGCGGAACCTCGCCCACGACGGCGATCGTCGCCGCCTGCAGCATCTCGCTCACGTCGGGTCCGACGAACGTCACCCCGATCAGCACCTGCCGCTCCTCGTCGATGATGGCGCGCGCCTGGCCCTTGTACCCGTCCGCGTACACGGTCGCTCCTCCCAGCCACGACAGGTCGTAGTCGATGACCCGGATGCTGCGCCCGGTCTTCGCTGCTGCTTCGGCAGTGAGACCCACGGATGCGACCTCCGGGTCCGTGAAGACCACCGAGGGAATCGCGACGGCGTCCGCGCTGGCCACGTGCCGGCCCCACATCGCATCCTGGATGCGGTCGCCGCGGGCGCGGGCGGCGATCACGTCGCCGGCGGCGCGCGCCTGATATTTGCCCTGATGCGTGAAAAGCGCTCGGTGGTTCACATCGCCCACGCCGTAGAGCCAGTCGTATCCCGTCACCAGCATGGTGTCGTCCACCTCGAGCCAGTCGCCGCCGGTGAGCCCGATCGCCTCGAGTCCCAGGTCCATGGTGCGGGGGATGCGGCCGACCGCGACCAGCACCTGCTCTGCGACGACCTTGCCGCCGTCGCTCAGGTCGAGAACCGCATTCGTCTCGGTGCGGTGAGCGGCGACGACCTCCACTCCCGTACGGATCGTGACCCCGGCTTCCGCCAGGGCGTCGGCGACCGCCTCGCCGGCGAACGGCTCCTCCCCGCCGAGCAGGGCCTCGCCGCGCACGATCATGGTCACCTTCGTGCCGAAGCCCGCGTAGAGGGTCGCCATCTCGCAGGCGACGACGCCGCCACCCAGGACGGCCAGGCTCTCGGGCGCATTCGTCGCGCTGGTCGCCTCGTGGCTGGTCCAGGGCTCGATCTCGGCGAGTCCGGGGATGTCGGGAAGCAGCGCGACGCTGCCTGTGCTGACGGTCACCGCGTGCTTCGCCCGCAGCTCGACGGTCGTGCCGTCGGATGCCTCGACGCTGACGGCGCGCTCGCCGGTGAACCGGGCGTGGCCGCGCAACAGGTCGATGCCCGTCGAGTCGACCCATGACACCTGCGACGCATCGTCCCAGTCATGCACGATCGTGCTGCGGCGGGCGAACGTCGCCGCCGGATCCACCCCGCCCGTGACGGCCTGTGAGGCGCCCCCCACCGCACGGGCGGCACGCAGAGCGCTCCCGGCGCGCAGCAGCGCCTTCGACGGCATGCACGCCCAGTACGAGCAGTCGCCACCGACCAGCTCGGCCTCGACGAGCACGACCGACATGCCGCCCTTCTTGGCGTAGTCGGCGACGTTCTCGCCCGAGGTGCCGGCTCCGATGACGATCAGGTCGTACTCGCGCGCAGTCATGCTCCGAGGCTACGACGCGAGACCCGGTGTCAGCGACCCACGAACTCCGCCGGCGATCGGTCGGCGAAAGCGCGCAGGCCGATCGCGGCATCCTCCGACGATGCGAGCCGCACGAGCTCGCCCTGCAGCAGCGCCTCCGCTGCCGCCGGGCCCTCGCGCATCGCGAGTCGCGCGTTGGCGAGGGTCGCCTGAACGGCAAGCGGAGCCTGCGCCGCGATCGCGCGGGCGAGCGCGAGGCCGCGCTCGTACTGCTCTCCGTGCGGTACCACCTCTTGCACGAGACCGATGCGCAGGCCCTCTGCGGCGTCGAAGGTGTTGCCGGTCAGCATCCATCGCATGGCGTCGCCCCAGCCCGCGCGCGCGGCGAACCGCGTCGTCGCGCCGCCGAACGGCAGGATGCCTCGAGCCACCTCGATCTGGCCGAACCGGGTCGAGTCGGCCGCGACCACGATGTCCGACGCGAGCGCCAGCTCGACCCCGAGGGTCAGGCAGGTGCCCTGCACCGCGAGCACGACCGGCTTGGACACCTGTCGTCCGTCCATGCCCCATGGGTGGATGCCGTCCTCCGGCACGAGGTCGAGGCCGGCCGGGCCGATGTGGGCCGACACGTCGGCGAGGTCGAGTCCCGCGGTGAAGTGGTCCCCATGAGCGAAGACCAGCCCCGCCCGGAGGTCCGGATCCCGGTCCAGTTCGCCGTAGGCGCTGGCCAGCTGCTGCAACATCCGCCAGTCCGCGGCATTGCGCTTTTCGGGGCGATCGATGCCGATGAGCAGGACGTGACCGTCGCGCTCGACGGTGACCCGCGTCTCTTTTTCGTCTCCATTGGCCATGGCGACAGCGTACGTGCCGCGATTCGCGGCGCGTTTCCGCTAAATTCTCCTCAGACCTAACCTTGGAGGCACGTTGCGTTCCCGCATTCTTTCTCTCGCCGTCGGCGCTGCCGCTGCGGCCGTGCTGCTCAGCGGTTGCACCCCCAGCCTCACTCCGCAGATCCCGACAGTGGCGGGCTCGGATGTCGCCGTCGCCGTCGCGGACAAGCTCGAAGAGACGGTAGGAACGCGCCCCGACGTCGACTGCGGTGACGACGACGTGCAGCTCGAGGTCACGGCGACCCTCACCTGCCTGCTGACCGATCCGGGCACAGGACTCGAGTACGACGTGGTCGTGACCTTCACCAAGGTGACGGGCACCGACTATGAGTTCGACTTCAAGGTCGCCGACTCGCCCAACAACCCACCGGAGCCGACGGTCGACCCGAACACCCCCAGCGTGACCGGTGACGACATCGCCGCGCTCGTGGTGACGGCCCTGACGCCGTCCCTGCCGGCCCCGCCGGAGGTCAACTGCCCCGAGCCGACCGTCGACATCATCGTGGGCAACACCACGTTCTGCCAGTACGACGACGAGAACGGCAGCCATGACGTGCAGGTGACGATCACCGAGTTCGACCCGGACGCCGGCACCTACGCGATCAACGCGGAGGTCATCAACGAGTAGTCGCTAGGCCTTCGGAGGTTTCCCCTTCGGAGGCTTCGCGGCGGCAGGCTGTGCAGCGGCAGGTTTTGCGGCGAGCGCCCCGACGATCCTCAAGAGCGTCGGGGCGTCGTCCATCCGGCTCTCCTCCGATCCCGGGGCGTAGGCGGCCAGCG
>JBDSKH010000024.1:0-2839 GCA_039917005.1 Pseudolysinimonas sp. | reverse complement strand
TTGTCGACACGGGCCTGGTCGAGGTCGGTGATGACGACCGGCACCTGCAGCCGCCGCGCGAAGAGCAGCGCGAACTGTGTGGCCATGAGCCCCGCGCCCACGACGCCGACCTTGTTCACCGGCCGAGCCAGGTCTTTGTCGGGCGTGCCGGCCGGCTTCTTGGCCCGCTTCTGAACGAGGTTGAACGCGTAGATGGATGCACGGAACTGGTCGCCAGAGATCAGGTCGGCCAGGGCGGCGTCCTCGGCCGCGAATCCGGTGGCCTTGTCGGTGTTCTTGGCGGCCTTGAGCAGCTCGAGGGCCTTGTAGGGGCTCTTCGCGACCGTTCCGATGCGGCTCTTGAGCGTCTTCTCGGCGATGCCTACTGCTACATCCCATTTCACGGCCCGTTCCAGCTTGCCGGGCTCGTTCTTGCGCTTGACCTTGATCGAGCCGCCAAGCACGCCGTCCGCCCACTTCAGCGAGTCCTCCAGGAACGTCGCGGGGCCGAACATCGCGTCCGCGATGCCGAGCTCGAACGCCTGGGGTCCCTTCAGCATCCGGTTGTTCTTGAGCGGATTCGAGATCATCACCTCGAGGGCGTTCTCGATACCGATCAGGTTGGGCAGGATCCAGGCGCCGCCCCAGCCGGGGATCAGGCCGAGGAAGACCTCCGGAAGGGCGAACGCGGGGGTCGAGGAATCGATCGTGCGGTACGTCGCGTTCAGGGCGATCTCGGCGCCGCCACCGAGGGCGAGGCCGTTCACGAACGCGAAGGAGGGCACGCCCAGCTCGCTCAGCATCCCGAGCGTGGCGTGACCGAGTTGCGCCATGAGCACGCCGGTCTCGCGGTCCGGGATGCCGTCCACCTTCGAGAGGTCGGCGCCGGCGGCCAGGATGAACGGCTTCCCGGTTACGCCGACGGCCGCGATCTCCTTCTTCGCGGCACGGGCCTTGAGACCTTCGAGCACGGAGTGCAGCTCGAGCAGCGTCGCCGGGCCCAGCGTGTTGGGCCGGGTGTGATCACGGCCGTTGTCGAGTGTGATGAGGGCGAGGGTCTTGCCGCTCGGGAGTGTGACGTCCCGTACGTGGGAATGCGTGACGACCTCGTCGGGATCGAGGGTGACGAGGCGCGAGAAGTCGGGCGCGGCGGCCATCACTTGGCTCCCTTGTAGTGCGGGTTCTCCCAGATGACGCTGCCACCCTGACCGAGCCCGACGCACATCGCGGTGAGGCCGTACCGGACGTCCGGCTGCTCGGCGAACTGGGCGGCCAGCTGCGTCATCAGACGCACGCCCGACCCGGCCAGCGGGTGGCCGATGGCGATCGCGCCGCCCCACGGATTGACGCGCGGATCCTCGTCCTCGATCCCGAAGTGGTCGAGGAAGGACAGCACCTGTACGGCGAACGCCTCGTTGAGCTCGAACGCCCCGATATCGCCGATCGTCAGCCCCGCCTTCTGCAGGGCCTTCTCGGTGCTCGGGATCGGGCCGATGCCCATGACCTCGGGTGCGACGCCGGCGAACGCGAAGCTCACCATCCGCATCTTGACGCTCAGACCGAGCTCCTTGGCAGCCTTTTCGCTCGCGATCAGCGAGACGGTGGCGCCATCGGTGAGCGGCGAGGCGTTGCCCGCCGTGACCTTGCCGTGCGGGCGGAACGGCGTCTTCAGGGTCGCGAGGCCCTCCATGGTCGTCTCCGGGCGCATGCCCTCGTCTTCGGTGGCGAGGCCCCATCCCGCTTCGCTCCTGATGGCGACCGGGATGAGGTCGGGCTGGATCTTGCCGGCCTGGTAGGCGGCGGCGACCCTCTGCTGGCTCAGCAGGCCGAAGCGGTCCGACCGCTCCTTGGTGAGCTGCGGGAAACGATCGTGGAGGCGCTCCGCCGTGGTGCCCATGTTGAGGGCGTCGGGGCTGACGAGCTTCTCGGCGAGGAATCGCGGATTCGGATCGGCCCCGGCCCCCATCGGGTGGCGGCCCATGTGCTCGACGCCGCCCGCGATCCCGATGTCGTACGCGCCGAAGGCGATCGCGCCGGCGATCGTCGTGACGCTCGTCATCGCTCCCGCGCACATCCGGTCGATCGCGTAGCCCGGCACGCTGAGCGGCAGCCCGGCCAGGATGGCGGCGGTGCGCCCCAGCGTCAGTCCCTGATCGCCGGTCTGGGTGGTGGCCGCGATGGCGACGTCGTCGACACGCTCCTTGGGGAGCTTCGGGTTGCGCTCGAGCAGGCCGATCATGGCTTTGACGATCAGGTCGTCCGAGCGGGTGCCCCAGTACTGGCCCTTCTCACCGGCCCGTCCGAACGGGGTGCGGACCCCGTCGACGAATACGACTTCGGCTCTTTCCACCACGATGTGCCTCCAGGCTCACGGAACGTCAGCCCTCAGCCTAGGCACGGGTCCCGGGCGACCCGAATCGTTTGATTCTTCCTACGAAGCGGTCTCGTCCGGGTCCTCGGGCGTTTGGTCGATCCGCACAAAGGCTTCGGCGATCACCTGTGCGATTGCGTCAACCTGCCAGGGACGCGCGCCGAGCTCGCGCAGAGCGTCGGCGACGGTCTCCGCACTGATCGGGTCGGGAGGCGACCAAGCGATGCGGCGCAGGTATTCCGGCGTCAGGAGGTTCTCGAGGGGGATGTCGAGTTCGGTGGCCGTTGCGGTCACATCGGTGCGGGCGCGCTTGAACCGGCCGTCGGCATCCGGATTCTTCTCCGCCCAGACCCGGGGAGGTGGCAGCGTGTCGGTCTGCGGGCGCACCACAGGGAGGTCGTCGGTGGTCATGCCGCGCTGGATCGCGTCGAACCAGCGGTCGAGCTGGCTGCGACTGGCGCGGCCGGTGAACTCCTTGATGGCGGCGAG
>JBDSKH010000023.1:0-5978 GCA_039917005.1 Pseudolysinimonas sp. | reverse complement strand
AGCAGGATCAGACCGGAGCCGCCGGCGGTGAAACGACTCAGGATGACGGCGGTCGGCTCGCGCAGGATCCCCGGGTACGAGAAGCGCACGATCAGGGCCGCATAGAAGACGTTGAACAGGATGGGGGCCGCGATGAACGCGATGGCGAGCGTCATGCTGTGACCGCCTTGCGATTCGCGCCGACCTTCACCACGAGGAATAGGCCGATCGCCGTCGCGACGATCCAGGGGGCGACCGGAAGCCGGAGCGCGAACGCCTCGGCGGCTCCGATGACGAGACCGGCGAGGACACCGCCGGTCATGGCGAGGCCCGGTGTGGTGACGGGTCCGATGGCCCCCCAGACGATGAAGCCGCCGATGGGAAAGGACAGGCCCAGCAGGATCCAGCGGATCGGCGTGGGGATTCGTGTGAGGGGGTTCATGTGCTGTACCATAACGTACGTGGTAAGTTATAAGCAAGCCCCGGAGCAGCAACCGCGCCGCCGCCGTGCCCGCAACAGCCTCACCCGACCCGAGATCGTCGTTGCCGCCCGCGAGGTGCTGAAAGACGGCGGGATCGGCGCGTTCACGATCCGGGCGGTGGCGGATCGCCTCGGGGCCTCGGCGATGTCGCTGTACAACCACGTGGAATCCAAGGAGGACGTGCTCGACGCCGCCCTGGATTCCTTGTTGCTCGAGCTCCGTTTGTCCGACGATCCGGCACGTCCGGCGGCGGACGTCCTCGTCGAGTACGCCGAGCAGCATCTCGCCCACCTGCAGGCAAATCGCTGGGCCATACCCGCTCTCTTCCGCCGCCCCGATCCCGGCCCGGGCGCGGCGCTGGTAGGGGAGGCCTATTTCGCGACCGCCCTGCGCGGAGGAGCAGACCCCCAGACGGCGGTGGACATCTTCACGGGGGTCATCGCGATCATCTACGGGGCGGCCGGCTTCCTCGGGTCGGAAGGCGACTCGCAGCAGACGCGAGAGGAGATCGCGGAGACGATCGCCCAGGTGCCGCTCCCGGCGACGGCTTCGGTGGCCGAGCCGCTGGCGGCGTACGGCGACGACGCGCAGGTCCACCGCATCCTGACCGCCCTGATCCATGGACTCCTGCCGCGCCAGCCGGGCGTCGCCCCGCGAACCTAGAATCGGGTCATGCCCGGCCTCATTCGCAGAAGCGACATCGACGAGGTCCGGTCCCGTATCAACCTGGCAGACGTCGTCGGCGACCACGTGACGCTCAAGAGCGCCGGTGTCGGATCCCTCAAGGGCCTCTGCCCCTTCCACGAAGAGCGCAGCCCCAGCTTCCACGTGCGCCCGCAGGTCGGTTTCTACCACTGCTTCGGATGCGGTGAGGGCGGTGACGTCTTCACGTTCCTGCAGAAGATGGATGCCGTCACCTTCCAGGAGGCGGTCGAGCGCATGGCCGCTCGTATCGGCTTCGAGCTGCACTACGAAGACGGGGGTCAGGCGAGCGATCACGGCAACCGCGCCCGGCTGCTCGCCGCGAACGCCGCGGCGGAGGTCTTCTTCCGCGCTCAGCTCGCGAGCGACGCGGCGCAGATCGGCCGCGACTTCCTGGGGCAGCGCGGTTTCGACCAGGCGGCGGCCGACCAGTTCGGCATCGGCTTCGCGCCCAAATCGTTCAGCGCGCTCGGCGACGCCCTCAAAGCGCAGGGTTTCACCGAGCTCGAGCTCACGACCGCGGGCCTGCTCAGCACGGGCGACCGCGGCAACAACTACGACCGGTTCCGCGGACGCTTGATCTGGCCGATTCGCGACATCACCGGTCAGACCGTCGGATTCGGCGCGCGCAAGCTGCTCGACGACGAGCAGGACAAGGGGCCGAAGTACCTCAACACCCCCGAGACCCCGATCTACCACAAGAGCCAGGTGCTCTACGGGCTCGACCTCTCGCGCCGCGACATAGCCAAGAAGAAGCAGGTCGTGGTCGTCGAGGGCTACACGGATGTGATGGCCTGCCACCTCGCCGGGATCACGACCGCGGTGGCGACCTGCGGCACGAGCTTCGGGGTGGATCACATCAAGGTCATCCGCCGGGTGCTGGGCGACGTCGACAACGCCGATACCTCCGGGCTCGGAGAGGTCGTGTTCACCTTCGATCCGGATGAGGCGGGCCAGAAGGCGGCCAGCCGCGCCTTCGCGGAAGAGCAGCGATTCGCCGCTCAGACCTTCGTCGCGGTCGGGCCCGACGGGCTCGACCCGTGCGACCTGCGCCTCAACCGCGGCGACGATGCCGTACGCGAGCTCATCGCGGCGCGCAAGCCGATGTTCGAGTTCATGATCCGGCGCCGGCTCGCCGGTCACGACCTCGAGACCGTCGAAGGGCGGGTCGCGGCCCTCCGGGCGTCCGCACCCGTCGTGGCCGGCATCCGGGATCGCGCGCTCGGCGTGGGCTACATCCGCAACCTGGCCGGGTGGCTGGGCATGGATCCGGCCGAGGTGAAGACGGCCGTGAACCGGGCCGCCTTTGCCGCCCCGAAGGGCGGATCCGCCCCGGAAGCGTCACCGCGATCCGCCGACGATGAGCCGGTCCCCGCGCGGCTCATGGCGATCACCGACCTGCCGGTCGACCCGATCACGCGCAGCGAACGCGACGCGCTCATGGCGGTCGTCCAGCATCCGGATGCGGTCGGACGCACGCTGACCGAGCGCCTTCTCGCCGCCCGGTTCACGAACCCCACCCTCGCGGTGATCCGCGACGGGGTGTCCGCGAGCCTCGAGGACTTCGAGACCTCCGGATGGATCGACAGGGTCAGCCGGGAGGTGCCGGAGGCGTTCCGGTCGCTGGTGTCGCAGCTCGCGGTCGCGCCGATCCTCTCGAGGTCGGACCGGCTGACCGAGTACTGCGAGAAGGTCGTGGCCGACCTCGTCGACCGCGACATCCTGCGGGAGAAAGCGGAGCTCGTCGGCGCGATGCAGCGTGCTAGCGCCGACGGCGACACCGCCCGATGGTCGGAGCTCAGCCGCCGATCGGTCGCCCTGGAGACCGAGAGGCGCCAGCTGCGCAAGGAATGAGCGCCCACGCAGCCGATGCGCGGTGAGGGGACCATTTCACGCAATATTCGAGCGTTAGACGTTGCGTATGCGTAAACATTCGGACGTCGGGCACCCCCCGAGTGGAGGACATTCGTGCGCTGTGTTAGACCTGACTACTAACGCGGCGCGGCTCCTCGAGCACGCGCGCGCATTTCTCTTGCACACAACAGGAAGAGGTAACACGGAATGATTTCCGTTTCGAAGAAGGCCGGCGTGAGGCTCGGCCTCGTCGCGGTCACAGCAGTCGCGGGCCTCGTGCTCGCCGGCTGCGCTGGTGGCGGCGGCGACACCGGTGGGGACGCGGACAACACGATCCTCGTCGGCACCACAGACAAGGTCACGACGCTCGACCCGGCCGGCTCGTACGACAACGGTTCGCTCGGCGTGCAGACGCAGGTGTTCCCGTACCTGGTCAACACCGACTACAACAGCACGGACGTCGTGCCCGACCTCGCCGAGACGGCGGAGTTCACGGCGCCGGACGAGTACACGGTGACCCTTGCCCCGGGTCTCAAGTGGGCCAACGGCAACGACCTGACCTCGTCGGACGTCAAGTTCTCGTTCGATCGCAACATCGCGATCGCCGACCCGAACGGCGCCTCGAGCCTGCTCTACAACCTCGACAGCGTCTCGACGCCTGATGACACGACGGTCGTCTTCAAGCTGAAGACCGAGAACGACCAGATCTTCCCGCAGATCCTCACCAGCTTCCCGGGAGCGGTCGTCGACGAGGAGAGCTTCGCGGCCGACGCGATCACCCCTGACGACGAGATCGTCGCGGCGAACGCGTTCGGTGGTCCCTACATGATCACCAGCTACGAGTTCAACCAGACGGTGGAGTACGCGCCGAACCCCAACTACAAGGGTGTTCTCCCGGCCGCCGTCAACGACGGCGTGATCGTGACCGTGTACGCGGACTCGTCGAACCTGAAGCTCGCCGTGCAGGAGGGTGAGGTCGATGTGGCCTACCGCAGCCTGTCGTCGACCGACATCGAGGACCTCAAGGGCAACGACGCAGTCACCGTCCATGACGGCCCCGGTGGAGAGATCCGCTACATCGTGTTCAACTTCAACACGATGCCGTACGGCGCCACCACGCCCGAAGCCGACCCGGCCAAGGCGAATGCCGTCCGTCAGGCCGTGGCCTCGCTCGTCGACCGCCAGGCGATCGCCACGCAGGTCTACAAGGACACCTACACCCCGCTGTACTCGTTCGTTCCGGACGGATTCGCCGGCGCCACCACGGTGCTGAAGGACCTGTACGGCGACGGCGACGGTGGACCCGACGCGACCAAGGCCGCGGACATCCTGGCTGCTGCCGGTGTGACCACGCCCGTCGCGCTGAGCCTGCAGTACAACTCGGATGACCACTACGGCCCCTCGTCGGGAGACGAGTACGCGATGGTCAAGGACCAGCTGGAGGCTGATGGGCTTTTCGCCGTCGACCTGCAGTCCACCGAGTGGGTTCAGTACTCGAAGGACCGCACCGCTGACGTGTACCCGGCATACCAGCTCGGCTGGTTCCCGGACTACTCGGACGCCGACAACTACCTGACGCCGTTCTTCCTGACGAACAACTTCCTCGGGAACCACTTCAGCGACGCCGAGGTGGAGCAGCTGATCCTGGACCAGGCGGTCACGACCGACCCGGCCGAGCGTCAGCAGAAGATCGAAGACATCCAGGCCCGCATGGGTGAACTGTTGTCGACGGTTCCGCTCCTCCAGGGTGCTCAGGTCGCGGTCTCCGGTACGGGAATCGACGGTGTCGTCCTCGACGCCTCGTTCAAGTTCCGGTACGCACCGCTCACCAAGTAACCCGCAACAGATGATGGTGGGGCGGCTCGCTCATGCGGGCCGCCCCATTCTCTGACAAGCCCCATTCGCTGAAGAGTCAGGCACCGCATTGACCAGTACGGCCCTCGCCGACGCGGAGCGCGCCAACATCCCCCAGCCCGCCAAGCGCAAGGCGCGTGGCGGCGGCGGATCGCTCGGACGCTATCTGCTCGTCCGGTTCCTGCTCATCTTCCCGACCGTCTTCATCCTGGTCACCCTGGTCTTCCTCTTCATGAGGACGACGGGTGATCCCATCACCGCCGCGCTGGGCGGACGGCTTCCGGCCGATCAGCTCGCCGAGCGCATCCACCAGGCCGGCTACGACCGCCCGCTGATCGTGCAGTACCTCGAGTACCTCGGTCAGGTGTTCACGGGCAACTTCGGCCGCACCCTGAGCGACAACCAGCTGGTCACCGACGTGCTGTTCCGCTACGGCCCGGCGACGCTCGAGCTGGCGATCTACTCCCTCATCGTGGCGTTCATCGTCGGCATCCCGCTCGGCATGCTCGCGGCATACCTCCGCGATCGATGGCCCGACGCGATCCTCCGCATCTTCGCGATCCTCTTCTACGCGACGCCGGTGTTCTTCGCCGGTCTCGTGCTCAAACTCATCTTCGCCGTCGGGCTGCACTGGCTGCCGGCCTCAGGCCGAGCGGGGGCGCGCAACGAGGTCGCGCTCGGCCATCTCGACAACCGCACCGGCATCCATCTGATCGATGCGATCCGGCTCGGCAACGGCGCCCTCATCGGCGATGTGCTCGCGCATGCCGTGTTGCCGGCAATCGCGCTCGGGCTCCTGACCGCAGGAATCTTCCTTCGACTCGTCCGCACCAATGTCATCGGCACGCTCGGCATGCCCTACGTGGACGCCGCCAGATCGCGCGGCGTCAGCGAATTCCGGCTTGTGCGACACCATGCCTACAAGCCGGCCCTCATCCCGATCATCACGGTCATCGGGTTGCAGATCGCCCTGCTCCTGGGCGGTGCTGTGCTCACCGAGACCACTTTCGAGTGGAAGGGCTTGGGCTTCCAGCTGGTGCAGTACCTGCTTGCACGTGACTTCGTGGCAGTCCAGGGCATCGTCGCCCTGCTCGCGGTGATCGTCGC
>JBDSKH010000022.1:0-7354 GCA_039917005.1 Pseudolysinimonas sp. | reverse complement strand
AGGCTGACATGGCAACCACACTGATCAAGGGCGGCACCGTGGTGACCGCCACCGGCCGCAGCGAAGCGGACGTGCTCATCGACGGGGAGACGATCGTCGCCCTCGTCGCGCCGGGCACCACCGCGCTGGGGGCCGACCTGGCATCCGGGGCGGGCACGGTCATCGATGCCACGGGCAAGTATGTGATCCCCGGTGGCATCGACGCGCACACGCACTTCGAGCTGCCGTTCGGCGGCACGGCCGCGAGCGACACGTTCGAGACCGGCACCCGTGCCGCGGCGTGGGGCGGCACGACGAGCGTCATCGACTTCGCCGTGCAGACCACGGGCCAACGCATCGAGGACGGCCTCGCCGCCTGGCACGAGAAGGCCGCGGGCAACTGCGCGATCGACTACGGCTTCCACCAGATCGTCGGCGGCGTCGACGAGGCGAGCCTCAAGGCCATGGAGAACCTCGTCACAGAGGGCATCACCAGCTACAAGATGTTCATGGCCTACCCCGGCGTCTTCTACAGCGACGACGGGCAGATCGTGCGGGCCATGCAGAAGGCCGCCGACCTCGGGCTGCTCACGATGATGCACGCCGAGAACGGTCCCGCGATCGATGTGCTCGCCGAGCAGCTGGTCGCCTCCGGCAAGACCGACCCGTACTACCACGGCATCGCCCGCGCCTGGCAGATGGAAGAGGAGGCGACGCACCGCGCGATCATGCTCGCCAATCTCACCGGCGCACCGCTCTACGTCGTGCACGTCAGCGCGAAGCAGGCCGTCGAGCAACTCGCCTGGGCTCGCGACAAGGGCCAGAACGTCTTCGGGGAGACCTGCCCGCAGTACCTCTACCTCTCGCTCGAAGACCAGCTCGGCGCATCGAGCAAGGAGTGGGGCGCGTTCGAGGGCTCCAAGTGGGTGTGCTCGACGCCGCTGCGCTCGCGCGAAGAGGGGCATCAGGATCACATGTGGCAGGCCCTGCGCACGAACGATCTGCAGATGGTCAGCACCGATCACTGCCCGTTCTGCATGAAGGGACAGAAGGACCTCGGCGTCGGCGACTTCCGCAAGATCCCGAACGGGATCGGATCGATCGAGCACCGCATGGACCTCATGTACCAGGGCGTCGTCACGGGCGAGCTCACGCTCGAGCGCTGGGTCGAGCTCACCAGCACGACCCCCGCGCGCATGTTCGGGCTGTACGGCAAGAAGGGCGTCATCCAGCCGGGTGCCGACGCCGACGTCGTCATCTACGACCCGAAGGGTCACACCACGATCAGCCAGGCGACCCACCACATGAACATGGACTACTCCGCGTGGGAGGGATTCGAGATCGACGGCCACGTCGACACCGTCCTCAGCCGCGGCAAGGTCGTGATCGACGGCGGCGAGTACCACGGCGCCAAGGGCGATGGGAAGTACCTCAAGCGCGGCCTCAGCCAGTACCTCATCTGATTTCGACACGCCGCTTCGCGGCTACTCAATCACCGAACGGATTTTCATGGACTTTGGCGCAGTACTCCAGACCAATCCCCCTGCTTCGCGAACCATCGCCTTGGCGAAGCTTGCTGAGCAGCACGGCTTCTCGCATGTCTGGACCTTCGACAGCCACCTGCTCTGGCAGGAGCCCTACGTCATCTACAGCCAGATCCTGGCCGAGACCCGGCGGGTGAAGGTCGGCCCGTTCGTCACCAACCCGGCGACGCGCGACTGGACCGTCACGGCATCCGTGTTCGCAACGCTCAACGAGATGTACGGCAATCGCACGGTCGTCGGCATCGGGCGCGGTGACTCGGCGGTACGCGTCACGAACGGCAAGCCCACGACGCTGGCCGAGCTGCGCGAGTCGATCCACGTCATCCGCGAGCTCGGCAACTCGCGCGAGGTCGAGTACAACGGGTCGATGCTGCGGTTCCCCTGGTCGGTCGGATCCGAGCTCGAGGTCTGGGTCGCCGCATACGGCCCCCTCGCGCTCAAGCTCACGGGGGAGGTCGGCGACGGGTTCATCCTGCAGCTGGCCGATGTCGACATCGCCAAGTGGATGATCAAGACCGTGCGCGATTCGGCCGAGAAGGCCGGCCGCAACCCCGACGACATCACGTTCTGCGTCGCCGCGCCGATGTACATCGGCGACTCGGGCGACAAGAAGACGATGGCCCACATGCGCGACCAGTGCCGCTGGTTCGGAGGCATGGTGGGCAACCACGTCGCCGACATCGTGGCCAAGTACGGCGCCGACGGCACCGTTCCGAAGGCTCTCACCGACTACATCGAGAAGCGCGAGGGATACGACTACAACTCGCACGGCAAGGCCGGCAACGACCACGTCGACTTCGTGCCCGACGACATCGTCGACCGGTTCTGCGTCCTCGGCACGGCGGAGGAGCACATCGCGAAGCTCGAGGAGCTGAAGTCGATCGGCATGCATCAGTTCGCCGGCTACCTCCAGCACGACAACAAGGAGGAGACGCTGCGGGTCTACGGCGAGACCGTGATCCCTGCGCTCAGCGATGCCGTGTTCGCCAAGAAGTCCAAGACGGCGAAGGCCTGACCGCGTGACGACCGCCTCCGACGCACCCCCGGCGATCCGAGTCCGCCGCCCGCCGGGCAAGAGGCTGTCCGCGCTCGCCTGGGGCGCCGCCGGCATCCTGCTCGTGGCCGTCATCTGGGAGGCGTACAAGGCGTTCGGTCCCGCCGAGGGCGTACTCGTCGGAGCGACCGCCGGTGAGACCGGTTCGGGCCTCCTGATCCTGCCGCGAACCAACGACCGCGCCATGCCGCACATCTGGGAGATGTTCGGCCGGCTCTTCCAGTCGACCAGCGGGGGAGACACCCCGCCCCTCATCGTCTCTGTGGTGAACGCCGCCGCTCTGACCCTCGGCATCGCCGCAGTCGGATGGCTCATCGGCGTGGCGGTCGGGATGCTGCTGGGCATCGTGATGCAGCGCTGGCGTCTCGCCGAGTGGGGCATCCTCCCCTGGGTGGTGG
This sequence comes from Pseudolysinimonas sp., assembly GCA_039917005.1. Classification (GTDB taxonomy): domain Bacteria; phylum Actinomycetota; class Actinomycetes; order Actinomycetales; family Microbacteriaceae; genus JBDSKH01. The sequence goes on along the minus strand of JBDSKH010000022.1, from coordinate 4,379 downwards.
TGAGCCAGACAGTGCCGCTGATCGCCTTCGCCCCGGTGGTCAACGCGATCGGAACGCAGATCTCCCGCGGTGGACCGCCGTGGCCGCAGTTCCTCTCGGTCGCGATCATCGCCTCGTACCTGGCGTTCTTCCCCGTCGCCGTCGGCGCCCTGCGCGGGCTGGGCGCCCCCGACCGCATCCACCTCGACCTGATGCGCTCCTACGCCGCCGGCTACGGCCCGACGTTGCTGCGCCTGCGTCTTCCGGCCGCCGTGCCCTATCTACTTCCCGCCCTGCGGCTCGCCGCCGCGAACGCCGTCGTCGGCGCTGTCGTCGCCGAGGTGTCGATCGGGATGCGGGGCGGCATCGGGCGCATGCTCATCCAGCTTGCCGGCCAGGGGTCGAGCGACCCGTCAGCACCATGGGGCCCGACGTTCGGATCCATCGCCATGGGACTCGTCGCCGCCGGATCGGTCGCGATCCTGGGGCTCGTGCTCGCCAACTACCGACGAGGAGAAGCACAGCCGTGACAGAAGCAGCCGCGCCCACTGCCACCGCGAGCAAGCTCGCGGTGCGAGCCACGGGAGTCGGGAAGACCTTCCCCACGAAGGGCGGGGACGTCATCGCCCTCACCGATGTCGACCTGGAGGTCGCGGCCGGCGAGTTCGTGTCGCTGATCGGTCCGTCCGGGTGCGGCAAGTCGACGCTCATGCGGCTCATCGCCGACCTCGACGAGGCGACCACCGGATCCATCGAGGTGTTCGGCAAGACGCCGGCGAAGGCCCGGGTCGATCAGGAGTACGGCATCGCGTTCCAGCAGGCAGGCCTGCTGCCGTGGCGCACCGTCGCCGGCAACATCGCGCTGCCCCTCGAGCTGCATGGGGTCGCCCGCGCCGCGCGCGCGGCCCGCGTCACCGAGCTCGCCGAGCTGGTCGGTCTTCCGGACTTCGTCGACCGGTACCCCGATCAGCTGTCGGGTGGCATGCAGCAGCGCGTGGCCATCGCGCGCGCGTTCGCCGAGCACCCGCGCCTGCTGCTGATGGACGAGCCGTTCGGCGCCCTGGATGAGATGACCCGCGAATACCTGCAGACCGAATTGGCCCGCATCGCGGCCGAGACCGGCGCGGCGGTGGTGTTCGTGACGCACTCGATCCCGGAGGCCGTGTTCCTGTCCGATCGCGTGGTCGTCATGAGCCCGCGACCCGGCCGCATCACCGAGATCATCCCGACCGGCTTCGGCGACGACCGTGGCGAGTCGCTGCGCGAGTCGAAGGACTACTTCGCCAAGGTCACCGCAGTGCGCGAGGCGCTGCACGGCACGCCGGTCGAGAGGGCGAACGAGCGATGACTTTTGACCACGCGCAGTCCCGCGGCTACCCCGCCTGGGTGCGGTTCGCGGCGCCGATCGCCGTCGGAGTGATCATCGTCGCGCTGTGGCTGCTCGTCGTCGACGTGCTGCACGCCGCCCCGCGCGCCCTTCCCAGCCCGATCGCGATCGGCGGAGACCTCGCCCTGCACGGCGACATCATCGGCGAGGACATGCTGATCACCGCCACCAACGCGTTGCTTGGCTTGCTGGCGGGTTCGGTGTCGGGCATCGTGCTGGCGGGCCTCGCCGCCGCCTGGCGACCCGTCGACGGGATGCTGGCCCCACTGGTCGCCGCGATCGCCGTCGTTCCGATCGTCGCGGTGACGCCGATCCTGAACACCATGTTCGGCGCGTCGAGCCAGTTCGGACGCATGGCGGTCGCCGCCATCGCGTCGTTCGTCCCCGTCTTCATCAACGTCTTGCGCGGGCTGCGCCAGACCCGCCCCGTGCACCGCGATCTGCTGCGCGCGTCCGGTGCCACCGGCGGCCAGACCTTCCGCCTCCTGACCCTGCCGACCGCCATGCCGTACCTGATGACCGGCCTGCGGATCGCCGCATCCCTCGCCGTGATCTCCGCGCTGGTCGCCGAGTACTTCGGCGGTCCGAGCGATGGGATCGGAACCGCCATCGCGACCTACGCGAAGTCCGGGAGGGCATCGCTGGCCTGGGCCTATGTCGCCGGCGGCATCGCGATCGGCCTCGTCTTCTTCCTCATCACGTCGCTGCTCGAGCGGATCGTGACTTCCCACCAGAACCATCGATGAAAGGAACAGCATGAGACACAGCATCAGGCGCGGCCTTTTCGGAGCCGCCGCGGTCGCCTCGGCGATCGTGCTCGCCGCATGCTCCACCCCGGCGCCCGCGCCGGACGAAGGCGGAGACTTCGAGCCGATCACCTCGATCAAGCTGCAGCTTCAGTGGCTGCCGCACTCCCAGTTCGCCGGGTACTACGTGGCTCTCGACCAGGGCTATTTCGAGGAGGAGGGCTTCGAGAACGTCGAGATCGTCCCCTCGGGCGGTGACATCGTTCCACAGGACGCCCTGGCCGCCGGCGACGTCGACTTCGCGATCGCGTGGGTTCCGAAGGTGCTCGGCACCCTCGAGGCCACCGGGGTCGAGCTGACCGACATCGCGCAGGTGTTCCAGAAGTCGGGCACCCTGCAGGTGTCGTACAAGGGCGACGGCATCACGTCTCCCGCGGACTTCGAGGGCAAGCGCATCGGCTCATGGGGCTTCGGCAACGAGTGGGAGATCTTCGCCGCCATGGCGGCCGAAGGCCTCGACGCATCCACGGTCTCGATCACGACGCAGGACTTCAGCATGAACGCCTTGCTCGATCACGACGTGGACGCGGCTCAGGCGATGACCTACAACGAGTGGGCGCAGATCCTCGAGGTGGTGAACCCGGACACGGGTGAGCTGTACCAGCCCGAGGACTTCGACGTCGTCTCGTACGAGGACACCGACGGAGCGATGCTCCAGGATGCGATCTGGGCCGACACGGTCCGGCTCGACGACCCGGCATACGCCGACGCCGCCGTCCGCTTCCTGAAGGCGATCACCAAGGGCTGGATCTACGCGCGGGACAACCCCGAGGATGCTGCAGCGATCACGTACGACGCAGCCATCAACGCCGAAGCCGCCTTCCCGGTCGGTCCCGTCCACCAGACGTGGCAGATGAACGAGGTCAACAAGTTGATCTGGGCCGGCGGTGACTTCGGTCTCGTCGACAAGGGCGCCTGGGACAAGACGGTCGCGGGCGCGCTCTCGGCCATCAACCAGGACGGCCTGCCCCTGATCACGGCCGAACCCTCCGAATCGGCGTACTCCAACAAGTACATCGAGCAGGCGCTGGCCGAGCTCAAGGAGGAGGGGATCACGGTCGACGGGGCGTACTCGCCGATCGACGTCACCCTCACCGAGGGCGGCCAGTAACAATCCCGCCGGTCGAGTAGCCGCGGAGCGGCGTGTCGAGGCCACCATCCGGTCTCGACACGCCCTTCCGGCTACTCGACCAGCACAAGCAGAAAGCACCGAACACATGAGCGAGTCGCTCGCCTACGAACTCGACCGAGCCCACGTCTTCCACTCCTGGTCCGCCCAGGGGTCCCTCAAGCCCTTCGTCATCGCCGGAGCGCTGGGGTGCGAGGTCTGGGACGAGGAGGGCACGCACTACCTCGACTTCTCCAGTCAGCTGGTCAACATCAACATCGGCCATCTGCACCCGAAGGTCGTGAAGGCGATCCAGGATCAGGCGGCGCTGCTGCCGACCGTCGCCCCGGCGCACGCGAACCTGGCACGCGGCGAGGCCGCGCAGCGCATCCTGGCCAAGGCCGGCCCGGCGTTCGGCAAGGTCTTCTTCACCAACGGCGGCGCCGACGCCAACGAGAACGCGATCCGCATGGCGCGGCTCGTGACCGGCCGCGACAAGGTGCTGAGCACGTACCGCAGCTACCACGGCAACACCGGTGCGGCTGTCGTCGCGACGGGCGACTGGCGTCGCGTGCCGAACGAGTTCGCCCGTGGGCACGCGCACTTCTTCGGCCCCTTCCTCTACCGCTCCGAGTTCTGGGCGACGACGCCCGAGCAGGAGAGCGAGCGCTCTCTGCACCATCTCGAGCGGGTCATCCAGTCCGAGGGCGCGAACTCGATCGCCGCAATCATCCTCGAGGGCATCCCCGGAACCGCGGGCGTGCTGGTGCCGCCGCCCGGCTACCTGACCGGCGTGCGCGAGCTCTGCGACCGCCACGGCATCCAGCTGATCCTCGACGAGGTCATGTCGGGCTTCGGCCGCACCGGCGACTGGTTCGCCTGGCAGAACGAGACCGTCAACCCGGATGGGGTCGTGCCCGATCTGATCACCTTCGCCAAGGGCGTGAACTCGGGCTACGTCCCCGCGGGCGGCGTCATCATCTCGGAGTCGATCGCGAACGCGTTCGAGGACCAGGTCTTCCCGGGCGGGCTCACCTATTCGGGACACCCGCTCGCGATGGCCGCGATCGTCTCATCGATCGATGCGATGGAGGACGAG
>JBDSKH010000021.1:0-7032 GCA_039917005.1 Pseudolysinimonas sp. | reverse complement strand
GCGGGAACGCTTGCCCTCGCGGTAGGGGCTGTCGCGACGCTTGGCCATCACGCCCTCGAGGCCCAGCCGCTTGCTCGTCGCGAGGGCCTTCTTCAGGTCGCTGCCGGCATCCCCGGGGACTTTGATCGGCCCGGTCTCGCGCACCGCACCCTCGACGCGGTCGCGACGTTCGTCGTACGGCAGCTTCACGGTCGACTCGTCGCCGAGGGTGAGCACGTCGAAGACGAAGTACTCGACCTTCTGCTTCTTGCGCGCCGCCTCGACGTCGCCGTGCTTCGTGAGTCCCGCGCGCTGCTGCAGGCGCTCGAAGCTCGGCCGGCCCTTGTCGTCGAGCGCGACGATCTCGCCGTCGAGCACGGCGTCGCCGTCGACAGCGTCGAGCAGCGCCACGAGCTCGGGGAACGTCGCGGTCATGTCGAGGCCGTTGCGCGAGCGGAAGCTCATCTCGCGGTCCTCACCTATGCCGGTGACCGTCGCGATCGCGCGGTATCCGTCCCACTTCATCTCGTAGATCCACCCCGCACCGCCGGTGAAGGCCTCGATGTCGCCGAGCGTGGCGAGCATCGGATGTACGGCCTGGGCTCCGCCGGTGCGGGTGCCCACGACCGTCTTGCCCGGCTTGCGGAGGGGCTTGCTCGCCGGTGCCTGGCGCTTCGCCCCCGGACCCGAGCTCCAGACGCCCTTTCGCTGGTCCTTCATGAGGTGCATGAGCCAATTCTGTCCCGCCTCCCCGGCACCCTTTCGGGCAGAGTTATCGCCCTTGCCCGTGTGGATCAGCGCCACACGCTTCGCGTCGAGCTTGTCGCCGTGCAGGATGACGATGACCTCGTCGTCGCTGAACTTCTCCTCTTCATACGTGCCGGCGTCCCAGATCGTGACGGAGCCGGCGCCGTACTCGCCCTTCGGGATGGTGCCCTCGAACCCGCCGTACTCGAGCGGGTGATCTTCGGTGTGGACGGCCAGGTGGTTCTGCCCAGGATCGGTCGGCACGTTCTTGGGGACCGCCCAGCTGACCAGCACCCCGTCCTTCTCGAGGCGGAAGTCGAAATGCACGCGCCCCGGAGTGTGGTGCTCCTGGATGACGAATGAGAGGCCGGCGCCCGCAGGTCGAGTAGTCCGCGGAGCGGACGTGTCGAGACCAGGCTCGGGGGTCTTGGAGGCATTCCGCATCGAGCGGTAGACCCCGAGCGTCTCGTCGATGTGCCCCGCGGACAAGTCAGCGAGCGGGTCGGGTTTCCTGAGGCGGGCGAGCACCTCGCCGAGCTCGAGATGCCGCAGGCCGGGGGACATCAACTCGCGCCAGGTGCGCGGCGTCGCGACGGTCGGACGGGTGCGCCCGCGCAGCGAGTACGGCACGATCGTGGTCTTCGATCCGCTGTTCTGGCTCCAGTCGACGAGCACTTTGCCGCCACGAAGGGTCTTCTTCATGTCGCTCACGACGAGGTCGGGGTGATCGGCCTCGAGCGCGCGCGCGAGCTCGTGCGCTACGGCGGAGATCTGGTCGCTGGTCTGCGATCCGTCCAGCGCCGCATAGAGATGGATCCCCTTGCTTCCGCTGGTGACAGGCATGGGATCGAGCCCCATGCCGCGCAGCAGCTCGCGGACCAGCTTCGCCACCTCTACGCACTCCGCCAGGCCGGCACCCTCGCCGGGGTCGAGGTCGAGAACCATGCGATCCGGCCTCGGTTTATCGGCACGGCTTGTGGAACCGCCGCGCCCGAACCGCCACTGCGGCACGTGGATCTCGAGGGCCGCCATCTGCGCCAGCCAGATGAGCGTGGGCAGATCGTTGACCAGGGGATAGGTCTTGGGGCCGTCGCTGTGCTCGATGTCGCGGTGTGCGATCCAGCTCGGGGCGTGCGATGGCAGCTGCTTCTCGAAGAAGACGGCACCGGGGTCGGCGGCGGTGCCAACCCCGTTCACCCAGCGCTTACGGGTCGCGGCACGATCGCGCGCGTGCGGGATCAGATAGTCGGCGACGCGGGAGTAATAGTCGAGCACCTCGCCCTTGGTAGTGCCCGTCTCCGGGTACAGCACCTTGTCGAGATTGGTGAGCTTCAGCCGGTGGCCGCCCACCTCCACGATCTGCTCGGTGCCTGCCATGCCCCCACGCTATCCACGCCCATATCCCCAGGGGTATACACCGTCCACATTGCGGGGGAAAATGTCAGCATGCGCTCCATCTGGAAGGGCTCGCTCAGCTTCGGGCTCGTGAACGTGCCCATCAAGCTGTACTCCGCGACCGAGGATCACGACGTCCCCCTGCACCAGGTGCACGACAAGGACGGCGGCCGCATCCGGTACAAGAGGATCTGCGAGATCGACGGCGAGGTCGTCGAGTACGAGAACATCGCGAAGGCCTACGTCGACGGGGACCAGACCGTCATCCTGACCGACGACGATTTCAAGGCCCTCCCGGCCGAGCGCAGCAAGGACATCGACGTCGTCGAGTTCGTGCCGAGCGATCAGGTCGACCCGATCATGTTCGACAAGAGCTACTACCTGGCGCCCGACTCCAAGTCGACGAAGGCCTACGTGCTGCTCATGAAGACCCTGGAAGACAGCGACCGCACAGCCATCGTGCAGTTCGCGCTGCGTCAGCGCACACGCCTGGCGGCGCTCCGGGTCCGGGATGGCGTGCTCACCATGCAGACGCTGCTCTGGGACGACGAGGTGCGCGAGGCGCGATTCCCCGAGCTCGACGAGAACCCGAAGATCACCGACGCCGAGTTGAAGATGTCGCGGCAGTTGGTCGACAGCTTCGCGTCCGACTTCACGCCGGAGAAGTTCACCGACGACTACCAGGAGCAGCTGCGCACCCTCGTCGAGGCAAAGCTCGAGCAGGGCGACGCCCTCGACACCGAGGCGACATTCGGTCGCGAGGCGGAGGGCGGCGGCGAGGTCCTGGATCTCATGGAGGCCTTGCGACGCTCCGTCGAAGACAAGCGCGGCGGCGCCGGATCGAAGAGTTCTGGTTCGAAGAGCGCTGGATCCGAGCCCTCGAAGACAACAGCCAAGAAGCCCGCGGCCAAGGCTCCGGCCAAGAAGAAGACGGCCTGATACCAGGTTTTCCCGGGTTCCGCCAGGCACCTCCCCGAGGCCGTTCTGCGCCCGGACGACGATGCATACTTGCCATACGCGTTGGAGACGACCCCGGTGAGGAGGTGCACGTGGGCAAGATCATCTACGGCCCCATGCGCCAGGAGATCGACATCGACGACCGTGCGATGGCCCATCTGCAGGCGGTCGTGGCGACGAAGCTGCGGCGCGGCGAGGGCTTCTTCCTGAACTGGAAAGACGATCCCTCGGTCGGCGACGGCCACAGCGCAGCCTGGATCGGCCCCAACATCCCGCTGTTCTTCAAGTACTACGGCAGCAAGCAGATCGAGCTCAGCCGCCAATGGCTCGAGGTCATGACGCAGGGCGCGAACAGCAACGGCGGGCTGCACCTGGGCGATGAGCCGACCCTCACCACCCCGATCCCTGTCTAACCCGCGCTACTCTTCCCGCTTGCCTTCGTCGACCTCTGCCCGGATGCGGCGCGCGGCAGCGACGTCCTGGTCGCGCTGGCGGTCCAGCATCCGGTTGCGGGAGGTGTCGCGGAGCGGGAGGCGCACGACCTCTTCCGCGTGCTCGCCACGCGCCAGCTGGCGCAGCCGCACGAACTCGGCGTCGAGCTCGGCACCCGCGATGAGCGCCGCGTTCGTCAGGTAGCCCCAGACCAGCGCGATGACGATGCCGCCGAGCGATCCGTAGAGAGCGTCGTAGTGTCCGGCGATCACGATGTAGAGCGCGAATCCGAGGGTCGCGACCAGCCAGATGAGGATCGCCGAGATCGACCCGACGCTCGCCCATCGCACCCGCGTGTGCCTCACGTTCGGTGTGAAGTAGTAGAGCACCGCGGCGAACAGTCCGAGCAGCACCAGCAGCAACGGCCACTTGCCCCAGTCCCACGCTGCGGTGACGACGGGGGCGAATCCGTGCCGGCCGAAGATGTCCCGCGCGGCCGACGGAGTACCGAGCAGGATCGCGACGACACCGCCCTGGAGCACGATCAGTCCCACGGCGACCAGCAGCATCCGGCCCCTGAAGGCCCAGAACGGGCGGCCCTCCTCGACCTCGTAGACGGTGTTCATGGCGCGCCCGAAAGCCGTCGCATAACCCGAGACGGTCCAGAGCAGCAGCACGATTCCGGCGATCAGCGCGATTCCGGGGTTGTCGAGGCTCAGCAGCTCCCGGAAGCCACGTTCGACGTCGAGCGTCGCGTCGTCGGGCAGCACGGTCGCGGCGACGGCGGCGAGATCGGCGGCGGCGCGCTCCCGGTCGTCGAAGAACGCGAACGCGGATGCCAGCACGAGCAGGGCGGGCAGGGTCGCCAGGGCGGTGAAGAACGTCAGTGCGGCGGCGGCGTCGATTCCCCGATGGCGGATGAAGCCGTGCCATGCGCGGCGCGCCCCGGCACACCAGCTGCCGGGAGGCAGCCTCGCCGGCGAATCGCTCACGCGCGTCGCCGCCGTGTGGAACGGGGCAGCGCGAACCACGCGAGCGCGGTCAGCACCGCGGTCACAGCGCCGGCGGCGAAGCCGGCCTGAAGCCCGAGCACCACGTCGAAGATGAGGACGGCGGTGCCGACCAGGGTGACCGCCACGCTGACGAGGGCGCCGATGAGCAGGCGATTCGTGATGTGCACGATCTGCGTCTTCGCGCCCTGGCGGAACAGCACGCGATGAAGACTCACCGGCGCCAGGGCGAGGACCGTGGCGAGCACCGCGAAGGCGACCAGGACCAGGTAGACGACGCGCTGGAGTTCGTCGAGCTCGGCGAACCGCTGCTGGAACGGGATCGTCAGCAGGAACCCGGTCAGGATCTGCGTGCCGGTCTGCGTGACGCGGAGTTCCTGCAGCAACTCGGTCCAGTTGCGATCGAGGCGCTCGGCCTCGGTCTCGTCCCGGCCGTCCCCGGGGACCGCATCCTGGTCGACTCTCGTGTCCCGTGCCACAGCTCGATGCTAGGCCAGCCCGCCGCTACCCTGATCGGGTGTTCGACCATCAGACCGACTATCACGGCGAACCCGCAGATGAGGCGGAGCGGCTCGATCGCGCGATCGACGACATCGACTGGACCGTGCCGGCGGCGGGATCCATCGCATCCACGTTTCCCGCGCCGAGCGGCGACCTCGCCGTGGTTTCCCTCGGCGACCCGCGTCACCCGCGCGTCCTGCTCGCCCCCGGTGTCTCCGGGTCGAAGGAGGACTTCGTGCTCGTCGCGCCGGTGATCGCGGCCGCCGGCTTCTACGTGCAGAGCTACGACCTCGCCGGGCAGTACCAGTCGGCCGCCGCCGGGCCGCGCAAGGGTAAGAGGTACGACTACGCGCTCTTCCGGGATGATCTGGTCGCCCTCCTCGAACATGGCGGCCCCGCGCACCTTCTCGGCTATTCGTTCGCCGGCACCGTCGCGCAGCAGGTCACGGTCGAGCGGCCGGAGCTCGTTCTGAGCCTGGCGCTGCTGGCGGCGCCGCCCGAGCCGGGGAACGGCTTCCGGGGCGTACGGGGGCTCGGTCCGTTCACCTGGATGGTGGGCGGCAAGATCGGTGCAGCGCTCATGACCTGGGGGATCGTGACGAACAAGAACCATGTGCCGCCGAAGCGGCTGGAGTTCGTGCGGATGCGCTTCGACTACACCAGCCGTCGCAGCATGGAGCACATCATCATGCTGATGAAGCATGCGCCCGACCTGCGCGACGAGGTGCTGGCGGTCGCCATCCCAAAACTCGTCGCGGTGGGGGAGCACGACCTCTGGCCACCGGCCCTGCACGGCGAGTTCGCCCGGCGCATCGGCGCCACGCTCGCCGTCTACAAGACGGGCCACAGCCCCTGCGAGACCACGCCCAACGCGCTCGCTCGCGACCTGCTGGCGCTCTACTCGCGAGCCTGAGGCTCCCCCACAGGCAGCGGCCGCTACGCCTCGGCCGGGCGCGCCCGCTCGGCGTCATCGAGCCACTCGCGGCGGGCGGCGCGACGGCGCCACGGGGCGTCCTCCGGCCAGTGGTTGCGGAGCGTGGGAAGAACCCAGGACAGCCGGCGCGTCAGCCCCTCCCAGGTATCGAACGGCCGGGCGGAGATCTTCACCATGAGCTCGGGGTCGTACTCGACCCGCATCCACGGCTTCACGTGCATGCTCAGATCGAGGTCGTCGTGGATCCCCGTCTCGCGGTGCACCTCGCCGCCGAGCTCGGCCCAGACCTGCCGCCGCATGGCGAAGTTCGAGCCGAACACGGGCGGGTGTCCCAGGTACGGTGTCACTGCCCAATACATCCCGCCGATGTACCAGGCGCGGCCCAGCCGGTGCGCGAGCTCGCTGCCGCCGTAGAACTCGGCGCCGCCGGTGAGCAGATCGAGCTCGGGATCCCGTTCGAAGCTGCGCTCGATGTGCGCCAGCCAGCCGGGCGGGCAGACGGTGTCCGCGTCGATGCGCGCGATGATGCCGCTTCGTGCGCTGTCGTATCCCGTCGCGCTCGCATACGGGATGCCGCGGCGCGGCTCCGTGACGACCCGAGCCCCGGCCCGCTCGGCGATGATCGCCGACGCGTCCGAGCTGGAGTTGTCCACCACGACGATCTCGTCGGGCTGCCGCGTCTGGGCGGCCAGCGACTCGAGGGCTGCGGTCAGCATGGCGGCGTCGTTGCGCACCGGGATGACAACGCTGATGCTGGGCACGGCCGTCAGCCTAGAGCGGGCGCCGCGCGACCCGCCAGAAGAGGACCGGGCGGGCTATCGAATACTCGCGCGCCACAGGTGGATCGTCGCGTAGCTGCGCCACGGAGCCCAGCCGGCGCCCCGGTTCGAGAGACCCCGCTCATCGGCCGGAAGGCCGAGTTCAAAGGCAGAGCGCCGCACCACCAGGTCGGTCGAGATCAGCACGTCGGGATTGCCGAGGACGCGCATCGCCAAGTAGTCGGCCGTCCACGGCCCGATGCCGGGAAGCGCGAGCAGCCGCTCCCGCAACTCGGCGGCCGGGGTCTCGACATCGAGG